>CATXYA010000054.1 GCA_958403605.1 uncultured Oscillospiraceae bacterium | reverse complement strand
TAAGCCGACTCAGACTTTAGATTTTTAATCTTCCCTTTTATGTGTTGAACTTTTTCAAAGGTGTCTTTGTCAATAATAGGTTCATGCGCGTCTTCCACAATATACTTTGTAAGCTGGCCTTGGTTCTTTACCTGTCTGCCGGTCAGGAAATCCGGAGTGTAGGTCTTTTGCATCAGCAATTGGCCTATGTATTTCTCGTTGCTCAAAATCCGGTCAATGGTAGAGGTACTCCACTCTTCTTTGCCGGTAACTGTCTTGATACCATGTTCCTCCAGATACCGCTTGATCTTACGGACACCATTCCCATGGAGATATAGCTCGAATATTTTTCGAACAATCTTCGTTTCCTCTGGAACAATCTTGAGTTCGCCATCTCCACCTTTCGTGTAACCCAGAAACTGCGTGTGGTTGAGGAGTGTCCTGCCGCTCTCCATCCGGCGGCGCATTCCGAACTTCACATTTTCGCTGTGGGACTGGCTCTCAGCCTGGGCCAGTGTGGCGTATTGGTCGATGATGCTGTCGCTGGTGGTCAAAGTATTGAATCCACCGACTTCAAAGTAAACCCCTATATTCATTTTCTTTAGTCTCCTTATATCTTTGATGGTTGTTAATGTGTCCCTGCCAAATCGGCTGATGGACTTGGTCAAGATCAAATCAATTTTGCCGTGTTTACAATCTTTCATCATTTGCTGATAACCGGTCCTCTTTTTCAATCGAACGCCGGAGGCATTATCGAAATAGATATCCGCGAGTGTCCAGTTGATCTGTTTACAGATGTAGTTGGTATAAAACTTTATTTGGTTTTCCAGACTTCCAAGCTGTTCCTCACGATCGGTACTGACCCGGCAGTAGGCTGCTACCCGAAGGGGGTGTTCAGATAGTTGCTTCTTTGCTGTTGCTGGCTGTATATCAATTCTTTTAGACATGACAAAACCTCCATGATGATTACTGAAAATTCAGTATATCATGGAGGTTTTATTAAAAGTATAAGCTACATTTCAGCCCTGTAGCACAAGGCCAAAATGTAGCTTATGAGTTGGAGCGGATTACGGGACTCGAACCCGCAACACCCAGCTTGGGAAGCTGGTGCTCTACCAATTGAACTAAATCCGCGAAGTGCTTTTATTTTACCCATTTTTGTCCCGCTTGTCAACTGGGTACTTTTGAAAAAAACAAAGAACTTCCAAATTTTGACATTTTTATCCTTTTCTTCCTTTTATAATAAAGAAAACACGGTGGAAATGAGGGTTCCGACTTGAAGTATCAAGTTTTTGGCGAAACTTACGAATTGTGCAACGGTGTCTCCTACCGCTCCTACGGTGTGCGCTGGCCGGGCGGGCAGCTGGAGGACCTCACCTTGTGCCCGGAGGAAGCGGAGGCCTTTGCACGGCTGCTCAATGAGGGCGGTGTGGAAACGTGCCATGTCCCCGGCCTGGCGGATGACTTTTTGGCGGGCGCTTGGTTGCAAACCGCAGGCGGTGTGATAAAATAAGGGCAGCCCGATCACAAGGAGGCTTTGCCCATGCCCGGCGATTTGCACACCCACACCAATTTTTCCGACGGCTCCAGCGATATTGAATTGCTGCCGCTGCTGGCCCAGCGCGCGGGGCTGACCCACTTGGCAGTCAGCGACCACGACACGCTGAAATGCGTGGCGTACGCCGAGGCGCATCCGGTGGAGCGCGGCGTCACGCTGCTGCCCGCCGCAGAGCTGACGGCATTCGATTTTGCCCGTGGGCGGCGGGTGCATCTGCTGTGCTACTGTCCCACCCAGACGCCGGAGCTGGCTTCGTTTTGTGACCGCATGGCCCGGCGGCGCAACGCGGTGGCGGACCGCAGCATCGCCGAGCTGGAGATGCTGTATCCCCAGTTCACCCGCGAGGCCGCCAAGGCCTTTTCCGCCCGCAGCGGCGTCATCTATAAAACACACCTCATCCGCCTGCTGTACGAATACGGCTACACGGACGGCATTTATAAGGACCTGTACCGGGAGCTGTTCGGCAAAAACGGCAAGGTCTTGTATGACCCGGAATACGACCCTTGGGAAACGGTGCTGCCGCTGATCCGCGCGGCGGGCGGTGTGGCGGTCCTCGCCCATCCCAGCGTGTACCACAGCATGGAGCTGGCGGAACAACTGGCGGCGGCCGGCCTGATCGACGGCGTGGAGATCGACCATCCCCGCAACACCGAAGAGGACAAGGCGGCCCTGCGCCAACTGGCGCGGCAGTACAGCCTCATCGTCACCGGCGGCACCGATTTCCACGGCATGCACATGTCCCGCCCCACGCCCCTGGGCGCCTGCACCACCGCGGACGAAGAGATCGCGCGCATTCTGGCGCTGTCGAAAAAGCGCAAACGCTGACTTGCAACGGGCGGCATCCCGTGGTACAATACGCTTGTAATTTTTTAGATAAACGAGGGGTTTTTTATGACGGTTACTTATCAAAACCATGGCGTTTGCTCCCGCTCCACCACCGTCTCCCTGGCGCCGGACGGCACCATTGAGGACATCAGCGTGCTGGGCGGCTGCAACGGCAACCTGAAAGGCATCTGCCAGCTGCTGAAGGGCATGAAGGCCGAGGACGCCATCGCCCGCATGGAGGGCACCAAGTGCGGCCCGCGCTCTACCTCCTGCCCGGACCAGATCTCCCACGCGCTGCGCGCCGCGTTGGCGCAGCTGTGATGGACACGTTCGCCAAGCTGCCGGGGCTGGTGTTCGTCAAGGCCAACAAAAGCTATACCGGCTCCCACGAGGGCATGTGGTACCGTTTGGCGGTGGGCGAGGGCGGCCGCTTTGTCGCCACGGTCTGGCCGTTCCCCTGGTGCTTTGAAAAGACGGAGGACGCCCAAAAGACCAGCGCCGATTTCCCGCTGACGGAAGAGGGCATGCACCAGGCCGAGGCCTGGTTCGACGAGCAGTACGACCGGGACAAAAAGCGCTGGGAAGAAGCGAAAAATTTCACGATCTGGTAAAGCAAAAGGCACACGGTTCCCGTGTGCCTTTTTGTTATTCTTCTCCGCTGTCCAGCAGTTCCCGCAGGGACTCTTCCGAATAGATGATGTGCACATGGCCGCAGCGGTGGCTGAATTTGGGCGCGGGGCTCATCAAATCGGCAAAGGCGCTTTCAAAGCGCTCGTCGTCCTGATGGTGGTCGCGGATCTCGTGGATACAGGTGATGAGCTCGTCCACCACCGCGGGCGGCACCGGTGTCTGCGCGTGGCCGGAATAGACCTCGTCATAAAACGGCTGCAGGGCCTTGGCCTTGCGGTAGGTGCGCAGCATGGTGACCAGGGAGCTGCGGTCCGGCGCGCCAAAGTTCCAGATATTTTGATAGGTGATGATATCCCCGGTGAAAAAGCGGCGGTTCTTCCGGTCCAGAAAGGCCATGGAGCCGCTGGAATGGCCGGGTACGCTGTAGGTTTCGAGCACCTGGCCGCCGCCCAGATCGAAGGTGTCCCCTTCCCGCAGCGGCAGAATGCGCGTTTTTGCCAGGCTGGCGGCGCAGTAGGCCTCTTCATCCACCAGGGGCGCCATCTCCGGGAAGACCTTGTAGCGCACGGCCTCCCGCCGGAATGCCGGCGTGTCGATGCGCGCCAGCTGGTGCAGATCCTCCGGCGCCAAGTAAACGGTGTCGAACAGGTAGCTGCCCAGCACATGGTCGGGGTCGCCGTGGGTGTTCACCACCAGCAGCGGCAGATCGGTGATGGCGCGCAGCAGCGGGCGGTAATCCGTAAAGCCGTAGCCGGTGTCGATGAGCAGCGCCTTCTCCCGCCCCACCAGCAAGTAAAGGTTGACGAGGTCCGCCTCTTTGAGGCAGTACAGCCCCTGGGCCAGCTGCTGCACCCGACAGGCCGGAGAATCGCTCCACATATCATGTTCCTCTTTTCTCTTGCAAAAAAGCGCACCCCTAGGGTGCGCCTTTTTGCTTACAGCTCGCCTTTGCTGGCGGCTTTCAGATAGGCGTTGATGAAGCCGTCCAGATCGCCGTCCATCACCGCGTTGACGTTGCCGTTTTCAAAGTTGGTGCGGTGGTCCTTCACCAGCGTGTACGGCATGAACACATAGCTGCGGATCTGGCTGCCCCAGGCGATCTCTTTCTGCACGCCCTTGATGTCGCTGATCTTATCCAGGTGCTCGCGCTCCTTGATCTGATACAGCTTGGCCGCCAGCATTTTCATACACATATCGCGGTTTTGGAACTGGCTTCGCTCGGTCTGGCAGTTGACGACGATGCCCGTGGGCTCGTGGATAAGACGCACGGCGGAGGACGTTTTGTTGACCTTCTGGCCGCCCGCGCCGGAGGAGCGGTAGACCTCCATGCGGATATCCTCGGGCCGGATCTCCACATTGACGGAATCATCCAGCTCGGGCATGACCTCCAGGGAGGCAAAGCTGGTGTGGCGGCGGCCCGAAGCGTCGAAGGGCGAGATGCGCACCAGGCGGTGCACGCCGTTTTCGCTGCGCAGGAAACCGTAGGCATTGTGCCCTTCCACCAAAATGGAGGCGGATTTGATGCCCGCCTCGTCGCCGTCCAGCAAGTCCAGCACCTTGACGTTGAAGCCGTGCCGGGCCGCGAAACGCGTATACATGCGGTACAGCATGCTCACCCAGTCCTGCGCCTCGGTGCCGCCCGCGCCGGCGTGGAACGACAAAATGGCGTTGTTGGCGTCGTACTCCCCCGTGAGCAGCGTCACCAGGCGCAGCTCCTCCAATTTGTCGCTGAGGGCCGCGACGCTCTGCTCCAGCTCGTCGCCCATGGCCTCGTCGGTATCGTCCTCCTCGAACATCTCCAGCAGCGTCTCTGCGTCCGACAGCATCTCCGTCAACTGGCGGTACTGCTCCAGCCGGTCCTTGAGTTCGCCCATCTCGGAAAACACCTTGGCAGAGTTTTCCGTGTCGTTATAAAACGCGGGGTCCGCGCTTTTTTGCTCCAATTCCTCGAGCCGCAGCTTGCTGCGCTCGATGGCCAGTGCATCGGCCATATCCCGCACTTCCGGCTCCAGGTCGGAAAGCCGGCGCTTGATCTCGTCTAAAATGACCATAAGTCCCTCGCTTGTCGTTTGAATGGGTTTCACGTTGAGAATGCTTTTCTATTATAAAGAAAAAGTGCCCGCTTGTAAAGAGAAAAGGCCCCGGGATATTTGCTTTTTGGCGTCATTTGCGCTATAGTTAATGATAAGTATGAGCAAGAGATTGGGAAAGGAGTCCCGAATGGAATATCATTCTGCAACCTGCAGTTTTTGCCACAAGCTGTTTGCCGAGGGCGACGACATCGTCGTCTGCCCCGATTGCGGCGCGCCGTATCACCGCGATTGCTATGCCGAGGCCGGAGGCTGTGTCTTCCAGGCAAAGCACGGCACCGGTTTTTCGTTCCAAGCACCGGAGGAAGCGGCCGCCCCCGCCGGGGTGCGCTGCGCCGTGTGCGGCGCGCAAAACGCGCCTGATTCTATTTTCTGCAACCACTGCGGCCACGCGCTGTCGCAGGAGGCGCCGCCCCATACCGGCGGCGCCAGCCAGGGCCCCGCTTACACCCGCGCGCCCGAGGGCCCGCCGCAAAGCGAGCAGGAATTCATCGCCCAACTGAACCTGAAAGCGGAGTACGACGGCTTTTCCGCCGAGGCGTGGACGGCCTACATCGGCCGCTCCGCGCCGTATTACCTGTACCAGTTCAGCCGAATGGACGAGAGCCACCGCAAGACCAGCGTGTGCTGGAGCGCCTTTTTGTTTGCGCCGGTGTATTTCTTCTTCCGTAAGATGTGGGCCTGGGGCGCGCTGGCGCTGGTCTCCTCCATTTTGTTCAGCATTCCCACGCTGGCGCTCTCCTTCCAGGAGATGGGATTTGCCGTGCCGATGGTGCTTTCCGCCGGGGCCATGCAGACGTTGTATTGGGTGTGTCTTGTCCTGCAGTGGGGGTCGAACATTTTGTTCGCCATGTACGCGTTTTACCTGTTCCGCCGCCATGCGGTGCACCGGCTGCAGACGCTGCGGGCGGGCGCTGCCGACGAGGCGGCGTTCAAAGAAGTGCTTGGCCGCAAGGGCGGCCCCAGCGTGCTGGGCGTCGTGTTCGTCTTCCTGGTTTTGATGGCGGTCAGCGGCCTGCTGGTGGCGTGGCTCGTGCCCACGCAGGCGCTGCCACTGGCACAATATTATTGACGGAGGGACCGTAACGTGAAAAAGATCCGCAAAGCTGTCATCCCTGCCGCCGGGCTGGGCACCCGCGTGCTGCCGGCCACCAAGGCCATGCCCAAAGAGATGCTGCCCATCGTGGACAAGCCCGCCATCCAGTACATTGTGGAGGAGGCCGTGGCCGCGGGCATCGAGGAGATCCTCATCATCACGGGCCGCAACAAATCCATCATGGAGGACCACTTCGACCGCGCGCCGGAATTGGAGGCCGCGCTCTCCGGCAACCCCACAAAGGCGGCCATGCTGGAGGACTGCCTGGGCATCGCCAATTTGGCGGATATCTTCTTTCTGCGCCAAAAAGAGACCAAGGGCCTGGGCCATGCCGTGCTGAAGGCGAAGCCCTTCACCGGGGACGAGCCCTTTGTGGTGCTGTACGGCGACGATGTCATTATGGGAGACGACCCGGTGGCGGCGCAGCTCATCCGCGCGTACGAGCAATACGGCAAGCCGTGCGTGGGCATCAAGGAAGTCACGCCCGAGGCCATCCGCAAATATTCCTCCATGAAGCTGGACCCGCTGACGGACAACCTTTACCACATCACCGACATGGTGGAAAAGCCCGCCCCCGGGCAGGAATTCAGCCTGTTTTCCATCCTGGGACGCTGCCTGCTGACGCCGGAGATCTACGGCATCCTGGAGCACACCGCGCCCGGCGCGGGCGGCGAACTGCAGCTCACCGACGCCATGGCCGCCATGGCCCGCCAGGGCGGCATGACGGGCGTAGATTTCACCGGCAAGCGCTACGACATGGGCGCCAAGCTGGGCGTGATGCAGGCCCAGGTGGAAACGGCGCTGCGCCATCCCGAGATCGGCGCCGACTTCCGGGCTTACCTGAAAGAGCTGGCCAAAACCTTATAAAAACGGGATAAAACGCGGGGACCCTGTCAAGAATAATCCTTGACAGGGTCCTTTTTCTATTGTACAATAAGTTGTCCGCCTATGCGGATATTCCTTGCCGCTTTCTTCGTAAGGCGGCCATAAGTCCAAAAGGAGGTGTACAGAAATGGCTAAATACGAAACCATGTTGGTTACCACCGCCACGCTCGACGAGGAGGCTTCCGCCGCCCTGGTGGGCAAGTTCAAATCTCTGATCGAGGCGAATGGTACGATCGATTCTGTTGACGATTGGGGCAAGCGCCGCCTGGCCTACCCCATCAACGATGAACAGGATGGCGTTTACACGCTGATCAACTTCACCAGCGAGCCCACGTTCCCCGCGGAGCTGGACCGTGTGTACAAGATCACCGACGGCGTGCTGCGTTCCCTGATCGTTGCGAAAGAGGAAGAAGCGAAAACGGAGGCCAAATAAATGCTGAATGTCATTTGTTTGATGGGCCGTCTGGTGGCAGACCCTGAGCTGCGCCACACGCCCAACGGAATTGCTACCTGCACGTTCCGCATTGCGGTGGACCGCAATTTTGTCCGTCAGGGGGAAGAGCGCAAGGCCGATTTCATCGATATCGTCACCTGGCGCCAGACCGCTGAGTTCGTCTGCAAATACTTCCACAAGGGCAGCCTGCTGGCTGTCAACGGCAGTCTGCAGACGCGCAATTACGAGGACAAAAACGGCAACAAGCGCACCGCCTATGAGGTGGTGGCTGACAACGTCCACTTCGCGGAGAGCCGGAATTCTTCTTCCGGCGGCGGCAATTATGCCGCCGGCAACAGCAATTACGCCGCTCCCGCCCAGCGTCCCGCCGCCGAGCAGCCCCCTGTGAGCTACGCCGCCGGCACCGCGGACGATTTCGCCGTCATCGACGACAATGAGGATCTACCGTTCTAATCTAGAAGGAGGAAACTGTCATGGCTTTTGATAGAGAGCGTCAGGACACCCGTGGTGGCCGTCCCCAGCGCCGTGGCCGCAAAAAGGTTTGCAGCTTCTGCGTTGACCGTATCGACCATATCGACTACAAGGATGTCCCCCGTCTGCGCAAATACCTGTCCGAGCGTGCGAAGATCATTCCCCGCCGCGTGACCGGCACCTGCGCCGCCCATCAGCGTGAGCTGACCGTCGCCATCAAGC
>CATXYA010000053.1 GCA_958403605.1 uncultured Oscillospiraceae bacterium | reverse complement strand
AAAAGGGCTTGCGGATGCGCTTTCAGCACTCCGCAAGCCCTTTTTCCCTTTACCGCTGCAGGCGGCGCAGCGCCTCCGCCAGCGGGAGGCAGTCTGCGTACCGGCCCTTCCATAAAAACTCGTTGTAATACCGATAGCTCTTCTCTGCATTCAAAAAAGCGTTGTCCACCGTCGTATTGGCGCCTGCCGGCACCGCAATATGAAAGCCGTGCTCAAAGCCGCATTTCACGGTGGCGTCGATGCAGTAATCCGTCTGCAGGCCCGCCACCATCAGTTCCCGCTCTCCTTTGCCCGTCAGGTATTCCAGCAGGCCCGTCCCGCGGAAAGGGCTGTTGCAGGTCTTGTCAAAGATCCGTTCTCCCAGCGCCGGGGCAAATTCCTGCGCGACCTCGTAGCCCGGCGACCCTTTCGTCAACGCCTGGCCCGCGCCGTCGTCATGCCGCACGTAGATCACCTCCACACCGCCCGCCCTGGCAGCTGCGGCCAACCGGCGCACATGATCGATAAACCGCTCCTTTTCATACAGCGGCCCCTGCAAAAGCAGCGTCTGAGCATCGACGATCAATAAAACCATGAGACCTCTCCTTTTCATGTCGCGGCGGGCGCCTTTTCACCGCCGACGCTTCACTCCCCCAGCAGTTCCCCGATATTCCCCGTGAGCACCAGGGTGGCGTCCCGGTCCGCCGGGGTGGGGGTTTTGTTGATGACCACCAGCTCCGGGCCGCGGAAGTAGCGCAGCAGCCCCGCCGCCGGGTACACGTTCAAACTGGTGCCGCCCACGATCAGCAGGTCCGCCGCCGCAATGGCGCGCATGGCCGCCAGCATGGTGGCCTCGTCCAAGGGTTCCTCGTACAGCACCACGTCCGGCTTAAGGATGCCGCCGCAGGCACAGCGGGGCACGCCGGTGCCTGCCAGCACCGCGTCCAGGCCATAGCCCTTCCCGCAGGCCGTGCAGTGGCTGCGGTGCACGGTGCCGTGCAGCTCATACACCCGCTTGCTGCCCGCCGCCTGGTGCAGCCCATCGATGTTTTGGGTGACGACGGCCTTCAGCTTCCCCTGCGCCTCCAGCTTGGCCAGCATGCGGTGGGCCGCGTTGGGCTTGGCGCCGGGATACAGCATCTTTTCCCGGTAAAAGCGGTAAAATTCTTCCGGCTTTTGCACAAAGAAATGATGGGACAGAATTTCCTCCGGCGGCCAGGCATAGCTTTGCTGGTACAGCCCATCCTGGGAGCGGAAATCCGGGATGCCGCTTTCACAGGAAACGCCCGCCCCGCCGAAAAATACGATGTTGGCGCTTTTTTCCACCAGCGCCGCCAGCCGTGGTTCCATATAGATATCGCCGCCCTTTCGTGATATACTACTAATATACCATAAAACAGAGGAAGTGGCGCAGCTTGACTATCCAAATTACCGCCGAGGCTGTCTTTTCGGCGCTGCCCGTCCGCGCGCCCCAAAGCCACAAGGGCACTTACGGCAAGGTGCTGGCCGTGTGCGGCTGCGCGCCCTACCGCGGGGCGGCGGCGCTTTCCTGCCTGGGCGCCCTGCGCGCCGGGGCGGGGCTGGTGACACTGGCCGCGCCCGAGTGTGTGCTGAACGCCGTGGCGGACCGCATTTTGGAGGCCACGCTGCTGCCGCTGCCGGATGAGGCCGGGCTGGCCCTGGCCGCCCACGGCGCCACCGTGTGCCTGGCGGGCTGCGGCAAGCAGGCCGACGAGGCCACGGCGCACCAAATGCGCTTTCTGCTGCAGCACGCCCCGGCCCTGGTGCTGGACGCGGGCGGCCTGTGCAGCCTGGCCGGGGAGCCGGACGCCCTGGCCGGCTTTGCGGCCCAGAAGCCCTTGATCGTGACGCCGCACCCCGGTGAGATGGCGCGCCTGGCGGGCATCCCCGTGCCGCAGGTACTGCAGATGCCCGCCGACGTCGCCTTGGGTTACGCCGCTAAAACGGGCGCGGTGGTGGTGCTGAAAACGCACCGCACGCTCATTGCCACGCCGGGCGGCACGCTGTATCAGAACACCACCGGCAACCCCGGCCTCGCCCGGGGCGGCAGCGGCGATCTTCTGGCGGGCATCATCGCCGGGCTGTTCGCCCAGGGCCTTTCGCCCGAGCAGGCCGCCGTCTGCGGCGTCTATCTGCACGGCCTGGCGGCGGACCGCTGCGCCGCACGCCGCTCCATGCAGGGCATGCTGCCCACCGACATTTTAGACGATCTGTGTGCGGTTTTTCTTGAAAACCACCGCTGAATATGGTATGTTGATGATATCGACTGAGAGAGGAGTGCATCGAATTTTATGAATGATATGTTCAATGAACCCGGTTATGGCATCGAGCAAGCCCGTGAGCCGCTGAGCGCCTATACCGCTAAAACCTTCGGCTGGATGGCCCTGGGCCTGCTGGTCACCTTTTTGGTCGCTTTCGGCGGCTATGCCTCCGGCCTGACCATTTACGCGCTGATCGCGCTGCCCATGCTGCCCTTCATCCTGCTGATCGCGGAGGTGATCGTGGTCATCGTTTTGGGCCGCAAGCTCAACACGCTGTCCGCCGGCGCCGCGCGGGGATTGTTTTTCCTCTATGCCGCGCTGAACGGCATCACGTTCTCTTCCCTGTTCCTGCTGTACGATCTTTCCAGCATGGTGCTGGTGTTCGGTTTCACGGCGGTGTATTTCGCGGTGCTGGCGGGCTACGGCTACCTCACCAAGCGCGATCTGTCCCGCCTGGCGCCGATGCTGTTTGCGGGGCTGATCTTCCTGGCGGCGTTCTGGCTGCTGTCCATGTTCCTGCCGCTTTCGAGCTTTGACCGCATCGCCTGCATCATCGGTCTGGTGATCTTCATGGGCTACACGGCCTACGATACGCAGAAGATCAAAACCATGTACTATGCCACCGAGGGCAACGAGGCTCTGGCGCAGAACGCTTCCATCTACTGCGCGCTGGAGCTGTATCTGGACTTCATCAATATGTTCCTCTATATCCTGCGCCTGATCGGCCGCAGCAACAAAAACTAAGGATTCTATTGGCGCCTCTTCTGCGGAAGAGGCGCTTTTTTTGACGCATTTTTCCCGCGTACCGCGTTTTAATGATGCAGAAGGGAGAAATGTTTTGTGCTTGCTGTTTTGCTGGCGCCGCTGTATCTGGCGGTCCATGCGTATCTTTTGTGGCGTTTTCTGGGGTGGCTGCGCGCGGTGGGACTGCACAGCCGCCCTGCGCGTGCAGCCATTTCACTGGGGTTCGCTTTCGTCTGCACCTCTGTGCTGACCGGCTTTCTGACGGGCTGGCGGCCCCTGCGCACCCTGGGCAACATCTGGCTGGGCGTCCTGCTTTACACGCTCTTGTTTTTGCTGCTGGCCGAAGGGCTGCGCCTGCTGCTGCCCCGGCGCTTCCGCACACGGAAAAACCGGGTGCGGGCGGGCGCCGCCGTGCTGCTGGTGGTCTGCCTTGTCAGCGGTTATGGCTTTTTTCACGGAAAAGACGTGCGCGTGACGCACTGGCAGGCCGCGGTGGACAAACCCTGTGCCGCCGGGGACACGCTGAACGTGGTCCTGGTGTCGGATCTGCACCTGGGCGCCAATTTGGGCAGCCGCCAGCTGGAGCGCATCACCGGCCTCATCAACGACCAGCAGCCGGACCTCGTCTGCCTGGCCGGGGACATTTTTGACAATGAGTACGAGGCCCTGGACGATCCCGAGGCCGTCCGCGCCGCGCTGGCCGCCATCCAAAGCAAGTACGGCGTCTATGCCTGCTGGGGCAACCACGACGTGCAGGAAAAGCTGCTGGGCGGCTTCTCCTTCCGGGGCACGCCCACCACGGACCCGCGCATGGCGCAGCTGCTCACCGATGCCGGGGTCACCCTGCTTTCGGACGAGGCCGTGGAGGTGGACGGCGCCTTTTACCTGGTGGGGCGCAAAGACGCCAAGCGGCCCGCGGACGGCGCCGCGCGTGTGTCCGCCGCCGCCCTCACCGCCGGGCTGGATACGGCCAAGCCCGTCTTGTTTTTGGATCATCAGCCCCGCGCCCTGGCGGAAGCCGCGGCGGCGGGCGCCGACGTGGTCTTGTCCGGCCACACGCACGACGGCCAGCTGTTCCCCGCCAACCTCTTCGTCAAGCTCCTGTGGCCCAACGCCTGGGGCTGCCGCACCGTGGACGGCGTCACCAGTGTGGTGACGGCGGGCGCCGGGATGTGGGGCCCCGCCATGCGCGTGGGCACCGACGCCGAGATCGTCCGGCTGACGCTGCAATTCAAGGCATAAATCACTTTTAGTCAAAAGACCCCCCGCCGCCGCATCTCCCGGAGAATGCGGCGGCGGGGGCCTTTTTGCTTCGATTCCCAACAGCTGCTCAGCAATCGCAGGTCTGCACCGGGGTTTCTGTTCTGGCCTGATTGTTCTGCAAATTAGGGTCCGGGGTGGATGCCGTCGCGGACGCCTTGTTGACGATGGGGCCGCAGGCGCAGGGGTCCACGATCCCAGCCACTAAAATTTCCGCCGAGGCTCCCGGAGCCAAGGAATCCAGGCTGTAAGAGCCGCCCCAGGGACGCCAGCCGGCGCCGTGGTCCAGTGAAAAGACCGGGCTGCTCAGCGCATCGGGAAGACGGTCCGTGACGGTCACCTCTTCGGCGCTCTCCGGCCCCAGGTTGGTGACCGTCAGCGTATAGGTGAGATACTGGCCGCGGCAGGCGGGCACCGGATAGGCCGTCTTGGTGAGTACCAGGTCCGCCCCCGCCTTGACGGGCGTGACGGTGGCGTCGCTGTTGTCGCCGGGCCGTGGGTCCGGCGTGGAGCTGGTGACGACCACTGCATTGGAGATCAGCCCCCGGGCGGACGATTCCACGCGGGCGCGCACCAGCAGTGTGCGCGATTCGCCGCTTGCCAGTTCCCCCAGCGGATAGGGCGTGGCCCAGGCGTCCCAGGTAGCGCCGCCGTCCCGCGACACCTCCGCCGCCGACAGCTCGGGCGGGAGGGTGTCGTAGAGCACCGCGTCCTTAGCCGCGTCGGGGCCGCGGTTGACCGCGGTAATGGTATAAGTCAGCCGTTGGCCGGGGCTGACGGAGGCGGGATGGGCGCTTTTGGTGACGGCGAGATCCGCCTCGCCGCAGGGCGTGGGCACCAGCGGCGCAAGCAGCCCGGTCTCGATGGTATCGGTATTGTTGGAAAGATCGGGGTCCGGTGTGCTGCTCTCCACGTTGACAGTGTTGCGCAGCCGTTCCCCGCCTGTCCGGCCCGCCGTTCCCCGCAGCAGGATGGTGGTGCTCTCACCGGCGGGAATCACCTCCCGGCGCAGCGCGCCCGTCCATTGCTGCCAGCTGGCGCCGCCGTCCAGGGAAAACTGGACCTCGGAGAGCCCGGCGGGGATCTCGTCCCGCAGCACCACGTCTTTCGCGTCCGCCGGGCCCGCGTTGGTGACCACAATGGTATAAGTCAGTTCGCCGCCCACCTCCACCGGGTCGGGCCGCGCCATCTTGACGACCTGCAGGTCTGCCGCGGCCTCCAGCGGCAGTACCTCAGTGGCGGTATTGTTTTCTATTTCCGGGTCGGGAGTGACGCTGCCGACTGTGGCCGTGTTCACCAGCTCCCCGGCGGCATCCGCCGGCACCTTGGCCCGCAACAAAAAGTTCCGCGTCCCGCCGCTTTCCAGTGTACCGATGTCATGGGTCCCTTTCCAGGGCGCCCAGGTGCGGCCGCCATCCGCAGAAAATTCCGCCTGGGATAATTCCGGCGGCAGGGTATCCTGCAGAACAGTATTTTCCGCGTCAGATGGCCCGGCATTCCGGACTTGCAGCGTATACTGCAGCAGACCGCCCGCCTCCGCGGGGTTGGGCGCGCCTGTTTTGGTGAGGGAGAGGTCCGCACTCACCGCCGCCGGTGTCTCCGCCTTGCCGGTGTTGTTGGTGAGGTCGGGGTCCGGTGTGGAGGAAGTGACGCCGGCCGTGTTGACCAGGGCATCACGGCCTGTGCCTTGATAGGTCCCCTGCAGCAGGATGGTGCGGGAATCCCCTGCCGCCAGCGCCCCCAACGGCAGGGCGCCTTCCCACACCTGCCAGGTGGCGCCGCCATCCAGGCTGTAGCGCGGCTGGTCCAGCTCCGCGGGCACAGTATCCGTCAGAATGCTGTCCGCCGCGCCCGCCGGGCCGTAATTCGTCACTTGGATGGTGTAAGTAATGATATCTCCCACCAACAAGACATCCCGGTCCGCGCGCTTTTCCACCGCCAGGTCCGCCACGGCGAGGATGGGCAGCAAATAGTCCTCCACCTCTCCGTCCGCGGCGGGGCCGACGCTGCGGGAATCCTGTGTGCCCGGCGTTTCCGGCAGCGTGTCGGTGGTCAGCCGCAGGCGCAGGAAGGTACTGCCCACGTTGGGCAGCGCGTCCGCGGGGACTGTGAAGGTCAAGGGGATGGTCTGCCGCCCGGCGGCGCTGGGCACGGGTGTCACCGGGGCCGCCTCCTGCGGCTCAAACCGTCCATTTTGATTAAAATCGATCCAGCCGTAAAGGTTGGCGGTACTTCCCGTCTCATTGGTGACGGCGGCCTCCAGCGCGTAGGTCTGCTCGATCATGGAAAGC
Organism: uncultured Oscillospiraceae bacterium; assembly: GCA_958403605.1. GTDB lineage: Bacteria > Bacillota > Clostridia > Oscillospirales > Ruminococcaceae > Ruthenibacterium. The sequence continues at coordinate 1,793 of CATXYA010000053.1, read as the reverse complement.
GGCGGCAGCGGCAGCGCAAGAGCATCGTCCTGTACGCCTGCGCCGATATCGTCCCCGGTGGCATCTGCGTTTTGGTGGGCGTCGTCTTCGGTTGTGACACGGCTGCCCAGGGTGAGCGTGTTCACCACATTGTGCCGGGGTCCGTTATTGTCCAGCAGCGTATGATAGTTTCCTTTGCCCGTGCCCGCATCCAGGTCGGGGGCGTCGCCGTAGTCCACGCGGATCTCCGCTTTGGGACACATGGCGCCGTCGTTGAAATTGGCCGGGGAGCTCTTGGAAAACGCTTTGCCGGACGCAGTGCCGTCCTGGTAATCGTATTGATAGACCGTGCCGTCCCGGTTCAGGATGGCGTACAGGGTCCCGGTGCCGTCGATCCCCACAGCGCCGAAGGAATCGTTGGGCGTGGGGCCGGCGGTATCCAGCAAAGTCACCGCGCCCGTGGTGGGCGAAATGCGGGTCAGCACGCCGTTGTTCTGCACACCGTACAAATTGCCGTCCGTGGGGTCCCAGGCCCAATCGCTGAGGTTGACCGGCGTGGACAGGCGTGTGCCATAGTCCGCGGTCTGTTCCACATATCCCGCCGCCGGGTCCACTAATTTCATAAAAGTGGCGGACCCGGGCCGCAGGTCCACGGTATAAAAACGGCTGGTCTTGTTGATGGAAAGGTAGAGGAACCCATCGTTGTCAAAAGCGCCCACGTTGTAGCCGCCCGCAGGCAGGCCCGTGGGCCAGGAGAGCTGCATCAGGCCGCCGCTGCTGCCGATCCGCACCAGATTGCCCGTTGTAATGTCGCAGCCGTAAAGGTAGTTATCCAGCGGGTTGTAGCCGATGCCGTTCACATCGTCCTCCGGTGTGAGCGGCCCCCGCAGCGTGGATTCCCCGGTCACCAAGTTGATATTGTACCATTTGGTGGGCCTGCCCGCGAATTGGATCATCTGGGCACTGCACGAGAGCGGGTCGTACACCGTGTCATGGCCGAAATCCTGCGGTCCAAGCACCGTTTCCTGCGCGATCTGCTCCTCCGTCACCACGACCGTCCGCTTGCGCGGCCCGTTTGACAGGGTGAAGCCCTCCGGCTGGGTAAACACAGTCGGCGGGCAGGCCGTGGGGACGGCTCCCGTCTCATAAATGGTATAAGTACCCGCCTCCGTCACAGCAAAGCGGTACTGCCCCTCGGCGTCCGTGCGGGTCGGCGTGCAGACCCCCGCTTCGTCGTAGAGTACGATGGAGACCGCCGGGATGCCCGGCTTGCCCTCCTCATATCGTCCGTTGTGGTTGCTGTCACTGTAGACCGTCCCGGTTATCATTGTCGCCATCGCACACGAGCTCCTTTCTGGAATCGGCAGTCGGAAAGCCGGCCCAACACAGGCCCTTTCATTGTATGCCACCGGGCGGGGCACTGACACTGATTTCTTGTTTTTTCTGAAGAATTGAAAAACAGGGTGCGCCCGCAAAACGGCACCCAAAGAAAAAATTATCTCTGTAGGGAACGCCGTCCCCGGCGTTCCGCTGCTGAAAGTCAAGGCGATGGTGCCCTTTTTTCTCGGGCAGTCTTCTTGTGGAAACGCATTCTCCGAAAAGCCGCCACCTTTGTTGGAGTTCCCCACCTCTTTGCGGAGCCATGGAGCATTGATTCCAGCCCGCACTGTTTCATGGGGAACGGAACGCCGGGGACGGCGTTCCCTACCGGGCCCTGAGATGCGGCGATCGATCAAGCAAAACAATGAAAACACCTTCTGCAACAACTTCTCTGGTTGTTGCAGAAGGTGTTTCTTTGGTTGCTGTTTTGCAAC
>CATXYA010000052.1 GCA_958403605.1 uncultured Oscillospiraceae bacterium | reverse complement strand
GACGGGCGAGCTCTCCGACGCAGCTTTGGCGGAGCGCCTCAACGCGCAGGAACAAGCCCTGTGCATCGTCACCACCCGTGCCCAGGCGCAGGCCGTATTCCAGCTGCTGCAAGAGGACGGCAGCTTCCACCTCTCCACCTTGATGACGCCCCAGCACCGCCGCGCCGTGCTGGACAAGATCCGGCGGCGGCTGGCCGACGGCCGCCCCTGCCGGGTCGTGGCCACCAGTTTGATCGAGGCCGGGGTGGACGTGGATTTCCCCGTGGTCTACCGCGCCTGGGCCGGGCTGGATTCCATGGTACAGGCCGCCGGGCGCTGCAACCGGGAGGGAAAGCGCGGCGCCGACAGCAGCGTGGTCTACCTCTTCCATCCCGAGGCGAAATACCTGCAGCGGCTGCCCCACATGCTGGCCCGCCCCATGGAGGTGGCGGAAAAGGTGCTGCGCGGCAAGGCCGACCCCAGCGCGCCAGACACCATCGCCGCCTATTTTTCTGAGCTCTATCAGCTGACGGGCGACGCGCTGGACTTAAAGCGCATCGTGGCGGCGTTTGAGGCGGGCCCGTCCAACAACAGCAGCTATCCCTTTGCCACCGTGGCCCGGGAGTTCCGGCTCATCGAAAACGACACCCGCACCGTGCTCGTCCCGCGGGATGCGGAGAGCCGGGCCTTGGCACAGCGGCTGCGCCGGGGCGAGCGCTCCCGCCAACTGATGCGCCAGGCGGGCCGCTGTTCCGTCAGCATCTACACCAACCATTTTTCCGCGCTGTTTGCCCTGGGCGCGCTGGAGGTGCTGGACGAAAGCGCCGCCATCCTCACCGCCCTGGACCGGTATGACGAACACACCGGCCTGGAGCTGCTCACGGACAGCGGATACGGATTATACATCTAAAGGAAACCGGAGGAATCCAATTTTGAAAAACAAATTTGACAAGCCTGCTCTCTTCAAATTCCCTGCGCTGAGAAAGGAGGTGATGCCCCAATGAGTTACGGCTTGCAAGTGGAAGTTTGGGGCGATTACGCCCTCTTTTCCCGGCCGGAGCTGAAAGTGGAGCGCATGAGCTACGACGTGATGACACCGTCCGCCGCGCGGGGGCTGATCGAGGCCATCTACTGGCATCCCGGCCTGCGCGTGTACATCGACCGCATCCATGTCTGCCGTCCCATCTGCTTCACCAACCTGCGGCGCAATGAGGTGAAAAGCACCGCCTCGGCCAGCGCGGTGCACAGCATGCTGCTGGGCACTGGTGCGCCGCCCATGCTGTGTACCAAGGATGACATCCAGCAGCGGGCCTCCCTGCTGCTGCGGGACGCCCGCTATGTCATCGAGGCCCATTTCGAGCTGACCAATAAGGCCGCGCCGGGCGACAACCCCGGCAAGTTCAAGGACATCTTCCGGCGGCGGCTGGAAAAGGGCCAGTGCTATCATCAGCCCTGTTTCGGCTGCCGGGAATTCCCCGCCCACTTCCGCGCCTGGCCGGGCGGCGAGATCCCCGCCATCGACGAGACACGAGACCTGGGCCTGATGCTGTACGACTTCGATTATGCCGACCCGCAGGACATCCAGCCCCTCTATTTTAGGGCGCGGCTGGAGCACGGCGTCCTGGAGGTCGCGGGCAAGGAGGTGCTGCGATGATCTTACAGGCGTTGGCCTCTTATTATGAGACCTTATTGAAAAACGGCAAAGCCTGTCCGCCGGGCATGAGCCCCGCCAAGGTCACCTTTGCCCTGGAGCTGGAGGAAGGCGGCGCTTTGTGCGGGGTGCGCTCCCTGAAAGTTTCAGCAGACGGCAAAAAGGAAGTTGCCCAAATCCTGTGGGTGCCTGCGCAGACCAAGCGCACTCTGGGGGCCATCCCCAACTTCTTGTGCGACAACAGCAGCTACCTTTTAGGCGCCGACATCAAGGGCAACCCAGTCCGCACGCAAAAATGCTTCGCCGCGGCCCGGCAGCGCCATCACGAATTGCTGGACGGCGTGGACAGCCCCGCCGCTCAGGCAGTCCTGCGGTACTTTGATACCTGGAAACCCGCCGAAGCGCAGCAGCACCCGCTGCTGGCGCCCATCTGGGACGTCTTGATGAGCGGCGTCAACCTGGTTTTTTACTTCCAAGGCGGCTATGTTCATGAGGACCCCGCAGTTTCCGCAGCCTGGCAGGCCAGCGAGGCTGCGGCGGACGCCCCCATCCGGCGCTGCCTGGTGACCGGGCAGCTGGCCCCTGCGGCCCGCCTGCATCCCTCCATCAAGGGGGTACAGGGCGCTCAGGGCACGGGCGCCTCTCTCGTCTCCTTCAATCTTCCCGCCTTTAGTTCCTACGGCCACACCCAGGGCGAGAATGCCCCCGTGAGCGAGGCGGCGGCCTTTGCCTACGGCACGGCGCTGAACGCCCTGCTGGCGGACCGGGAGCACGTGCAGCACATCGCCGACACCACGGTGGTCTTTTGGGCCGAGGACGGCCAGCCCGTTTATCAAGACCTGTTCAGCGCTGGAGTGTTTGGAAATTCCACGGTCACGCTGAAGGATCTGCAAAGCGTCTTGCAGGCGCTGGCGCAGGGGCGCCGGATCGACTGGCAGGGCTTTCCGCTGGAACCGGACAACCACTTTTACGTGTTGGGCCTTGCCCCCAGCGCCGCGCGCCTCTCCGTGCGCTTTTTCTTCATGGATACCTTCGGTGGCTTGGCACGGCACCTGAGCGAGCACTATGAGCGGCTGCACATCGCCATGCCGTCTTATGAGAAATTGCCCGATCTGTCCTTGTGGCGTCTGCTCAACGAGACCGCCAATCAAAACACCTCGAACCGCACGCCGCCTCCGCCGCTGGTGCAGGGCACCTTGGAAGCGATTTTGGGCGCCGACCCTTACCCCGCCGCGCTTTTTGAAAACGTCATGCTGCGCATCCGGGCCGAGCGCGAGGTCCGCTGGCAAAAAGCGGCGATCTTAAAAGCCTATTTCTTAAAAAACCGGGGCGTCTGTGTGCCCCAGGAGGTCTTACAAGTGGAATTGAATGAACAAAGCACCTATTATCCCTATCTGCTGGGCCGGCTGTTCGCCATGCTGGAAAAGATCCAGCGGGACGCCAACCCCCGCATCAACGCAACCATCCGCGACAAATATTTTAACAGCGCCTGCGCCACGCCGTCCACGATCTTCCCACTGCTGATCAAGCTGTCGCAAAGCCACCTGCGCAAGCTGGAGCCCAGCCTGCGCAGCAACTGGGAGAACGCACTCAGGTAGCTCTATGCGCAGATCGATGAAACCTATCCCGAGAAGATGACCCTGCAGGAGCAGGGCGCCTTCCACATCGGGTATTACCATCAACAACAAAAATTATGATGAAAGAAAAACAAGGAGGAATCCCCCAATGTCTGAACCCATCAAAAACCGCTATGAATTCGTCATCTTATTCGACGTGGAAAATGGCAACCCCAACGGCGACCCCGACGCGGGCAACATGCCCCGCACCGACCCCGAGACCGGCCTTGGCCTGGTGACGGACGTGTACCTGAAGCGCAAGATCCGCAATTACGTGGAGACCGTCAAGGAGGATGCGCCCGGCTGGCGCATTTACATCAAGGACAACGTGCCCCTGAACCGCAGCGACAACGAGGCCTTCGCCTCGGTGGGCATTGAAGGCGCGGCGGAACTGAAGGGCGACGAACTGAAAAAGCAGCTGAAAAAAGCCAAGGAAGCAGGCGATGTGGACCGGCTGCTGCGCGACTATATGTGCAGCCAATTCTACGACGTGCGCACCTTTGGCGCCGTGATGACCACCATGGTCAAAGGCGCGCTGAACTGCGGCCAGGTGCGCGGCCCCGTGCAGCTGAGCTTCGCCCGCTCCATCGACCCCATCATCCCCCAAGAGATCACCATCACCCGCGTCGCTATTTCCACCGAAGCCGACGCCGAGCGCAAGGGTACGGAGATGGGCCGCAAGTACATCGTGCCCTATGGGCTGTACCGCTGCGAAGGGTACGTCTCCGCCAACCTGGCCCGCAAGAGCACCGGCTTTTCGGAGGAAGACCTGGCGCTGCTGTGGGAGGCGATCCTCAACATGTTCGAGCACGATCATTCCGCCGCCCGCGGGCAGATGGCCGTGCGCGAGCTCATCGTCTTCCGCCATGCCTCTGAGTTGGGCGAGGCCCCGGCGCACCGCCTGTTCGACACCGTTCACGTGGCCCATCAGGAGGGTGTGACGGCCCCGCGCAGCTATGCGGATTACACCGTTACTGTCGATGAGGCCAGCCTGCCGGAGGGCGTCACCTGCACGCGCATGGTGTGAGCCCCCTTTCCGAAGAGGATTACCGCCAGCTGTCGGAGCTGCAGCATTTCGCTTTTTGCCGCCGCCAGTGGGCGCTGATCCATCTGGAACAGCAGTGGGCGGAAAATATTCTCACAGCCCAAGGCACACTGCTGCATGACCGGGCCCACGCCGAGCAGCCGCTGGAATCCCGCGGTGACCTGCTCATTGCCCGCAGCCTGCGTGTCGTCTCCCATACGCTGCACGCGGTGGGCGTCTGCGACGTCATCGAGTTCCGCCGCAGCGCGCAAGGCGTTTCCCTGCATGGCCGGGAGGGGCTGTGGCTGCCGGTGCCGGTGGAATACAAGCACGGCAAGCCCAAGCCCTTCGATGCCGACGAGCTGCAGCTCTGTGGACAGGCCATGTGTTTGGAGGAGATGCTGTGCTGTGAGATCCCCGCGGGCAGCCTTTACTACGGCACACCGCATCAGCGCACCGCCGTCACCTTCACCCCGGAACTGCGGGGCCGTGTCACCGCGTTATTAAAGGAAATGGAACAGCTTGCAGCCCGCGGCCATACGCCGCGGGCTGTCCCCGATAAAAAGTGCCGCGCCTGTTCCCTGCGCGAATTGTGCCTGCCCCAGCTGGAACAGACGGAATCTGCCGCCTCTTATCTGGCGGCCCGCGCCAAGGAGGACGTCTGATGAAACGGCTGCTAAACACGCTGTATATCCTCAGCGAGGATTCCTATCTCGCCTTGGAAAATGAGAATATCGTCGTCCTGGGCGAAGAGGGCAAACGGGGACAGTTCCCCTTGCTGGGCCTCGAAAGCATTGTTTCATTTTCTTATAAAGGGGCCAGTCCCGCGCTGATGGGCGCCTGTGCCCGCGGCGGTGTTGGGCTGGTGTTCCTGTCGCCCCAGGGCCGCTTTCTGGCGCGTTCCTGCGGGCGGCTGGAGGGCAATGTGCTGCTGCGCAAGCGGCAGTATCGTCTCTCCGAGGACGAGGCCGCCAGCTGCCTGGTGGCGCGCTGCTGCATTTTCGGCAAGCTGTACAACAGCCGCTGGTGCCTGGAGCGCACCATCCGGGACCATGCGCTGCGCGTGGATACCGAGGCCTTGAAGCGTTCTTCCTCCTTCCTCGCCGCCACGGCGGCCCAGGCTTTGGAGACCACCGAGCTCGCCGTCCTGCGCGGGCTGGAAGGCCAGGGCGCCACAGAGTATTTTCGCGTTTTCAACGAAATGCTCCTGCAGCAAAAGCAAGATTTTTCTTTTACCACGCGCACCCGCCGCCCGCCGCTGGACCGTGTCAACGCCTTGCTCTCCTTTGGCTACCGGCTGCTGGCGAATGACTGCGCCACGGCCCTGGAAAGTGTGGGGCTTGACCCGTACGTGGGGTTCCTCCACCGGGACCGGCCCGGGCGGGAATCCCTGGCGCTGGACCTGATGGAGGAACTGCGCAGCGTTTTTGTCGACCGGCTGGCACTCACGCTCATCAACACCAAAGCCATCCAGCCGCAGCACTTTGAAGTGCAGCCCGGCGGCGCCGTGCTGCTCAACGACAAGGGGCGGAAGATCTTTCTCAACGCTTGGCAAACCAAAAAGCGCGAGGAACTCACCCATCCTTATCTGAAAGAGAAAGTTGCCTGGGGCCTCGTCCCCTATGTGCAGGCGCTGCTGCTCGCCCGCTTTCTGCGGGGAGATCTGGACGCCTATCCCGCTTTTTTATGGAAGTGAGGGAACGCCATGTTCGTCTTGGTCACCTATGACGTCAACACCATGGACGCCGCGGGCCGCCGGCGCCTGCGGCAGGTCGCCAAACAGTGCGTGCGTCATGGGCAGCGCGTCCAAAGCTCTGTCTTCGAGTGTCTGCTGGAACCGGCCCAATACGCCGCTTTTCAGCATGCGCTCTGCGAGATCATCGACCCCGAAAAAGACAGCCTGCGCTTTTATCATCTGGGCAGCCGCTATCAAACCAAATTGGAGCATTTCGGCGTGGAAAACGCCTGTGACCCGGAGGGTGTTTTGTTGTTGTAACTGTCCGCGGGAAGCCCTGCCAAGGAAGTGCGAACCCCAGGCCCGCATCAAACCGCCCAGGGTTCGCACCCGGTTTTCCCGTGTCTCCTCGGCTTTGGGAACGCCACAAGGACCACTTTTTGCCAACCCGTCAAAACAAGCCCTCAAAAATTAGTACAAATGTCTAAAACCAGCAAAAATTTTTAGCAATTTTCGCAGTCGCGGCCCGCAAGGGCCGCGAGGATAGAAACCCATTCGCAAGCGCCATTGCCTCTTCTGGTCTGGTCGCGGCCCGCAAGGGCCGCGAGGATAGAAACGTAAGATTGAGGGTATCACACATGAGAAGTTCGAGTCGCGGCCCGCAAGGGCCGCGAGGATAGAAACAAGGTGGACCGCGAGCAAAAGACGGTGAAATGGAGTCGCGGCCCGCAAGGGCCGCGAGGATAGAAACAACTACAGAAAATCCAAAAGGCATGTCAGCAGCAGTCGCGGCCCGCAAGGGCCGCGAGGATAGAAACATTATCTGATTGTTACATACGGGTTTTCGACAAGGTCGCGGCCCGCAAGGGCCGCGAGGATAGAAACTTGCAACGTTAGACGCTATTTTGCAGTTATTCAGTCGCGGCCCGCAAGGGCCGCGAGGATAGAAACTTAGATCGATACAAACCCAAGACCGCCATTATAAGTCGCGGCCCGCAAGGGCCGCGAGGATAGAAACAAAGACGGTGATATGTTGACGGAGGATGAAATCTGTCGCGGCCCGCAAGGGCCGCGAGGATAGAAACACTACGTCTACAGCGCAGATAAGGCCCAGCTGGGTCGCGGCCCGCAAGGGCCGCGAGGATAGAAACCCGCTCGTTGCTCTTACCATCGACCACATTGTCACGTCGCGGCCCGCAAGGGCCGCGAGGATAGAAACCATGGTCTGATGGGCGGCAACCTCAAAATGATAGGTCGCGGCCCGCAAGGGCCGCGAGGATAGAAACCGACATGGCCATTATTTCCGAGATGGAGACCTTGTCGCGGCCCGCAAGGGCCGCGAGGATAGAAACCCATCCCCTGGGATGTGGTGGCCGGGGTGCAGCTGTCGCGGCCCGCAAGGGCCGCGAGGATAGAAACACCCACAGCTCCCGGTCATCCCTCTGCCAATCCGTCGCGGCCCGCAAGGGCCGCGAGGATAGAAACAAGGGTGGGCGGCTCTCTCTTTGAAAGGAAGTGGTCGCGGCCCGCAAGGGCCGCGAGGATAGAAACTGTGATTAAGTTAAGTGACGTTGCAAGTAAGCCTGTCGCGGCCCGCAAGGGCCGCGAGGATAGAAACATGTGCAGAAAGCGCGTCTATTCTGTGACAGTCCCGTCGCGGCCCGCAAGGGCCGCGAGGATAGAAACGGGAATAAACGCTGATAATTCGGGAATTAAATCCGTCGCGGCCCGCAAGGGCCGCGAGGATAGAAACAAGAAAGAGGATATCTTTAAAGAAGTGGAGGTCGGTCGCGGCCCGCAAGGGCCGCGAGGATAGAAACTGAGCGGCGCGGCCAAAATGGTAAACCGCCTGGGTCGCGGCCCGCAAGGGCCGCGAGGATAGAAACATCTTAGTAATAACGATTGGAACAACGACAATGGTCGCGGCCCGCAAGGGCCGCGAGGATAGAAACCCCTCGCCGCGGAGCTGTCCGGCCAGCGGTTCGGTCGCGGCCCGCAAGGGCCGCGAGGATAGAAACTCTCCTAATTTGGCAAAGCGGGCAGAGCTACAAGTCGCGGCCCGCAAGGGCCGCGAGGATAGAAACATGGATTTGTCCATCGTGTGGTTATATGCAAAATGTCGCGGCCCGCAAGGGCCGCGAGGATAGAAACTTTATCCAGCCTAGGACGGTGACCAACGAATTTAGCGTCGCGGCCCGCAAGGGCCGCGAGGATAGAAACCCGTATCCGGGACAATGACCGTTGTGCAACGTATGGTCGCGGCCCGCAAGGGCCGCGAGGATAGAAACGACACTGTGATCCCCTTAGGTCCGTTGTGGGCGGGTCGCGGCCCGCAAGGGCCGCGAGGATAGAAACTTCGATCTTGGTTTTGAGCTGTCTGTCAGCAGGGGTCGCGGCCCGCAAGGGCCGCGAGGATAGAAACCATGGTCTGATGGGCGGCAACC
>CATXYA010000051.1 GCA_958403605.1 uncultured Oscillospiraceae bacterium | reverse complement strand
TTGGTAAAATCACGCGCTTGTTTCTTTTTTCTGCGCCGCTTATCATGAAAGAAGCGTGTTACCGCAGCCCACCCAGATAGGTGAAGCTGGCTTTGGGAAGGCGCGTCTGTGTGGCACGGTCCACCGCCATAAGGCCGAAGCGCATAGCGTAGCCGCGCTGCCACTCAAAGTTATCCATCAGGCTCCAGTAGAAGTAACCCTTCACCGGGAGGCCGTCGGACAGGCAGCGCTGCACGCCCTCCACGGCGGCGCGGATGAAATCGATGCGGCGGGCATCGTCATCGGTGGCAATGCCGTTTTCCGTTATATAGATGGGGCCCTTGAAGTCCGCCGCCACCTTGCGGATCACATGCGCGAGGCCCTCGGGATAGTACTCGTAACCCGCCTGGGTCAGCTCTGCGCCGTCGGGCGCTGGGGCCAGGCCATCGGGGCCGATGAGGCTGCGGGTGTAATTTTGGACGCCGATAAAATCGTCGCCCGCCAGATACGGCAGATAATGGCGGAATTCCTTGTCCCATTCCTGGGCGGCCCGCTCTTCACCGCCGGGCAGGGCCTGAAAATCGTGCAGGGAAAGCGTGATGCCCACCTTCAGGTGCGGGCACAGCGCCTTGATGGCGTCGCGGACCTCGGCGTGGGCACGGCCGATCAGCGCGTCGCCCTGCGGGGTGCGGGCCGATTGGAACACCTGTACCTGGCGCGGGTCCTGAAGGCCAAAGGCCTGCGCGCCCTCGATGGCCGCCTGCTGCTGGGCCGCCATCATCTTTTCCACGTTCAGGCCCATCTGCACGGAGCCCGCTGCTTTTTTCGCTGCGTCCCCGGCGGCCTGCGCGCTCATTGCGCGGGCCGCCATCAGCTGGTAGCGCTTCATCAGATCGGCGATCTGCAGCCCCATATTCGCCTCATTGATGGTGCACACATACGTCAGCTCACTGCCCAGCTGTTCGGCCACATAGCGCGCATAGCGCACAAAGTCCGCCACTGTGCCGGCGGCTTCCCAGCCGCCCTTGGCGATCAGCCACGCAGGGCTGGAAAAATGGTGCAGCGTCACCATGGGCTCTAAGCCGTGCGCTTTGCAGCAGCGAATGACATCGCGGTAGTGCTCCACCTCCCGGCCATCAAAGACGCCGTCTTCGGGCTCGATGCGCGCCCACTCGAGGGAGAAGCGGTAGGCGTTGAAGCCTGCGTCCGCCATCAGCTTGATATCTTCCTCGTAGCGGCGGTAATGGTCCACCGCGTCGCCCGAAGGCTCCGCGTAGCTGGAGTGGGGAATGTGCTCCAGCGCCCAGCAATCGCTGTTCGTGTTGTTGCCCTCCACCTGATGGGCCGCCGTGGCGGTGCCCAATAAAAATTCCGGATCGAATCGTTCCATAAGAGTTTCCTCCTTAATCAAATTGCATACAGTCCGTGTCGAAAAAAGGCGCAAGACCGCCTCTTGCCTTTATGATACCGGATGCCGTGCAGGATGAAAAAGCAAAAATTCTTGATTCTGTGCAAAAATTCGCATGCTTTGAAAAACGAAACGAATTTTTGAGTACTTTCCTTAATTTTTGAATTTTCGGAGGCGCCGACGGCCGTTATCATGGAACCAGCACCCAAAGCCGGCAGGGCCCAACCGGGGCGCACGGCAAAAATTTCTCAAACGGTCAAATTGGAGGTTTCATGGATGGCAAAGAAAAACAAGCTTTCCCAAAGCGAGATCGACGGCGTGCAGTACCGCCGCGCAAAGCTCTGGCAGATCATTCTCTATTCCTGTAATGCGCTGGTGGGCATGAGCGTCTACACGCTTATCGGCCTGGCAAGCTACAGCGCCAGCATCGGCTACGGCATCACCACCGCCGTGGTGGGCATCATCCTGACGTGTACCCGTATTTTGGACGCGGTCACCGATCCGCTGCTGGCCTCTGTGTACGACAAGGTCAACACGCGTTTCGGCAAACTGCGCATCCTGCTTGTTTCCGGGTTCGTGATCGAAGGTATCGCGCTGCTGGCAATGTTCGATTGGATGTCCAGTAAGGGCTTCGGCATCGTGGCCTTTACGCTGTTGTACATCGTCTATGTGATCGGCTACACCATCACCAACATGACGGCGCAGACCATCCCCGCCATCATGAGCAACGACCCCAAGCAGCGCCCCACCATCGGCGTGTGGACGACGGCGTTCAACTACGTTGTCCCCATGGCGCTCAGTATTGGGCTGAACGCTGTGCTGCTGCCCCTGTGTGGCGGCACCTACAACCAGACGTTCCTCTCCATGGCGTGTCGCGTGTGCCTGGCTATGGGGGCGGTGGGCATCGTGCTGGTATGCATCGGCGTCTCCGCTTTTGATAAGCCGGAAAATTTTTCCGGCATCGGCAAGAAGCAGGAGCCGCTGAAGATCCGGGATATGGTGAACGTGCTTAAGGGCAACCGCCCCCTGCAATGCTACATCGCCTCCGCAGCCTCCGATAAGATCGCCCAGCAGGTGGCGGCCCAGTCCATCATCGTCACGCTGCTGAACGGCATCATCATTGGCAACATGGGCCTGGCCACCATTCTCAGCGCCATCGGCATGTTCCCCTCCATCATTTTTGCGGTGGTGGGCGCAAAGTATGCGGGCAAGCATGGCAGCCAAAAGGCCATTGTCACCTGGACATGGATCAGCATGATCCTGGCCGCCGTCATGATCGTATTCTTCGTGATCGTCGACCCGTCCAAGATCGCCGCCATGGGCCCGGTGATGATCGTGTACGTGCTCTTTACCCTGGTGCTGAACGGCGCCAAGATGTGTGTGACCACGGCCAACACCTCCTTTATGGCGGATATCATCGACTATGAGCTGGACCGCAGCGGCAAATACATTCCCGCTGTGGTCACCGGCACCTACAGCTTGATTGACAAGCTGGTATCCTCCTTCAGTGCGGTGATCGCCACCGGCGCCGTGGCCCTGGTGGGCTACACCACCACCATGCCGCAGCCCGGCGACACCGCCACCACGGCCATCTTCTGGCTGACGATGGGCCTGTACTTCGGCCTGCCGATCCTGGGATGGATCTGCACGCTGATCGCCATGCGCCTGTGCAAGCTGGACAAAGACGAGATGGTCAACGTGCAAAAGCGCATTGCGGAGAAAAAGAAGGCCGCGGTACAGGAAGTCATCGCCGAATACACTAAATGAGCGCATTCCCCCGGAGGAAATGAAATGGCGCCTGCCGAAAGAGGGCAGGCGCCATTCCCGCTAAGCAGCATCAAGGGCGCTGGGCCCGGTAGGCGGCGGGGGAGACACCCGTCACCTGCTTGAAGCTGCTGCTGAAATAGCTGCGGGTGGTGAAGCCCAGGCGGTCGGCGATCTCCTGGATCGAGAGCTCGGTGCTGTGCAGCAGCACCTTGGCCCGCTCGATCTTGGCAAACTTGCAGTAATCGCTGATGAAATAGCCGGTTTCCTCCTTGAACTTGCGGGTGATGTAGTACTCCGTATAGCCCACCAGCTTTGCCAGGTCTTTGGCCTGCACCTTTTCATCGAGATGCATCTCGATGTGATCGCAGCACTTTTGTACTTGCTTTGAGAGCTTGGGATTGGTGCGGCACTTGTGCACCCGGCGCACAAAATCATCGTACATCAGCGGCGGAATGGCCGCGATATCGGAAAAATCCGTGGCAGCCTCGGCGCTTTGGATGTAGGAATCGCCCAGGGAGTACGCCTCCTCTGGCGAAAGGCCGCCCTCGATGGCCGCCCGGCACACGATGGAGGAAAACACGATGGTGGAATCTTTGGCCTGGCGCAGCGGATCGTTGGCCTGTACGGGCACGCCGCTGCTGATGAGCATGGAGTTGTTGAGCGCGCTTTTATAATTGAGGTCCCCGGTGCGCACCATCTGCAGCATGGCCTGTTCCGCCATCCACACCTTGTGGCGGTCCCGCGGGCCTTGCTTGTCCGGGGCGGGCGCGCCTTTGGCACCATGGAAATTGAGGTCGCTGGCGTTCAGCTTTTCCCCAGTCAGGCAGTAATGGAGCATCAGCAGGTAGCGGGAGAAAATGATGTTCTGCGCCACGGGGATCTTGGGCAGGGCGTTCAAGAACTGGTGCTTCCACGCCAGACTCACTTCCAGGTTGCTGTAATGGTTGAAGCCGTTTTCCACGCTTTTCATGGAGACATCGTAGAAAAAGGCCGGGCCAATGGCCCAGGCGCGGCGCAGCTGGCCGTTTTCCCGCTCAAAGGCCGCGCCCCAAATAAGCCCCATGGCGGTGCCCAAAGCCACGGGCGTCCCACTCTCGCGGCCATGGGCCAGCATCTGCTCCTTGCAGCCGAACAGGGAAAACGCGGTGCCCAGCAGCACCTCATCCGGGCAGTTGGAGGAAAGCAGCTGCCCCTCGGCGTCATAGCACCAGGTATAGATATTGCTGCCGCAGGTGATCAACTCCTGGAACAGGCGTAAATTTTCCGAAATATCCAAGGAACGTTCCCTCCATTTTTGTGATCTGCTTTCAGCATAACACAAAAATTCGCGCACAGTGAGCAAATATTCATAAAATTGAGTGAAAAAGCAAAATTTTGCACTTTTAATCAAGTTTTTGCTTTTTTGAAAGGAGCCCCGATCATGCGTACCATCACATGCTTGAACACTGGCTGGAAATTTATAAAGACGGCGGCGGACGCCGCCGAGGCCGCCCAGGCCCCCGGAGAAGCCACCACCCTGCCGCACACCTGGAATGCCCGGGACGGACAGGACGGCGGCAACGATTATTACCGCGGCACCTGTTGGTACCGGCGCAAGCTGGCAAAGCCCGCGCTGGAGCCGGGTGGCCGGGCTTATTTGGAATTTAAGGGTGCGGCGCACACCTGCGAGGTGTTTTTAAACGGCGAAAGGCTGGCCTGCCATACGGGCGGTTATTCCGCCTTTTGGGTGGACATCACGGAAGCGTTGCAGGAGGAAAACCTGCTGGTGGTGGCGGTAGACAACAGCGACAATGGGCAGGTCTATCCGCAAAAGGCTGATTTTACTTTTTACGGCGGCCTGTACCGGGATGTGGGCCTCATCGCCGTGCCCGCGGCGCATTTTGCTCTGGACAGTGTGGGCGGCGGCATCAAAGTGACGCCCGTTGTAGACCTGGCGGCAAAAGCCGCCGAGGTGACGGTGGAGGCGTGGGTGCAGGGCCCGGCCGGGCACGTGAAATTTTCCGTGGCGGGCAGGACGCAGGACGCCAAGGTGCTGGACGGCCATGCCCAGACGGTGTTCCACCTGGACGATATCCGCCTGTGGGGCGGCCTCGACGACCCTTACCTGTACACGGCCCAGGCCGAGCTGCCGGATGACGCGGTGGAGACGCGCTTCGGCTGCCGCACCTTCCGGGTGGACCCGCAGCAGGGCTTTTTCCTCAATGGCCGCCCTTATCCGCTGCGGGGCGTCAGCCGTCACCAGGACCGGGCGGGCGTGGGCAGCGCGCTGACGCCGGAGATGCACAAAGAAGACATGGACATCCTCTGTGAGATCGGCGCCAACACCGTGCGGCTGGCCCATTACCAGCACGCGCAGGAGTTTTATGACCTGTGCGACGAGCGGGGCATCGTGGTATGGGCCGAGATCCCCTACATTACCATGCACATGCCGGGCGGCAGGGAAAACACTCTTAGCCAGATGGAAGAGCTCATCACGCAGAACTACAATCATCCGTCGATCGTGTGCTGGGGCCTTTCCAACGAGATCACCGCGGCCAGCACGGTGGACGAGGACCTTTTGGAAAACCACCGCCAGCTGAACGATTTGTGTCACCGTCTGGACAAGACGCGCTTCACCACCATGGCCGACGTGTTCATGTTGGAGACGGACAGCCCGCTGCTGGAAGTGCCGGACGTGAACAGCTACAACCTGTACTTCGGCTGGTACCTAGGGGAGCTCGCGCAGAACGATGCCTTTTTCGACGAATATCACGCCCAATATCCAAACCGCTGCATCGGCCTGTCAGAGTACGGCGCAGACGCGAACCCGCACTTTCAATCCCCGGCGCCGGAGCGGGGCGACTATTCGGAGCAGTACCAGTGCGTCTATCATGAGCATCTGCTTGCCATGATCGAGGCGCGGCCCTGGCTGTGGGCTACCCATGCCTGGAACCTGTTTGACTTTGCGGCGGACGGCCGCGACGAGGGCGGGGCCCACGGCCTCAACCAGAAGGGGCTTGTCTCATTGGACCGCAAGCTGAAAAAGGATGCCTTCTACCTCTATAAGGCCCATTGGAGCAAAGAGCCCTTTGTGCACCTGTGCGGCAGCCGCTATGTGGACCGCGCAGAGGACGTCACGGAGGTGACGGCATATTCCAACCAGCCCGAAGTGGCGCTGTTTGTGGACGGCAAGCTGTTGGAGACACGGCAGGGCCGCCGCCGCTTCCAGTTCCGGGTGCCACTGTCCGGGGAGCACACCATCGAGGCCCGGGCGGGCGCTTACACCAGCGTCATCTTTGTGCGCAAGGTGGAAACGCCCAACCCGGATTACCGCTTTGCCCAAGAAAACGACCTGGTGAACTGGTTCGACAAAGAGGATTTTGACCCCGGCTGCTATTCTGTCTCCGACACGCTGGGCACGCTGGCGCAGAATGCGCAGGCAAATGCCATCGTGCAGGTGCTGATGGCACAGGCCAGCGCCAGCCGCGGCGACGTGGCGGAAAGCGTGAAGGACAATCCCGGTTTGCAGCGGATGATGCAGCGCATGACCCTGCAAAGCCTGCTGAAGCAGGCGGGCGACGCCGTGGCGCCGGAGCAGATCCAGGCGCTGAACGCGGCGCTGCAAAAAATCAAAAAACCGTAAGGAGGATATGATGAGAAAATTGCTCTGCAATCCGTTGGACCTTGCGTACCGCTACCAGTACCGCACCAGCCTGGCCGGAGGGGACAGCCTGGCGCGGGAGGCGGCAGACCCCACCGCGCTGCTGTTCCAGGACACGTATTATCTGTTCGCCTCCATGTCGGGCGGCTTTTGGTATTCCGATGATCTGTATGATTGGAAATTCAAAGAGACGCCGGAACTGCCCATTTATGATTACGCGCCCGACGTGCGCGCGGTGGACGGGCGCGTGGTCTTCAGCGCCTCGCGCCGCGGCGAGCCCTGCACCTTTTACGCCAGCGCCGACCCGCTGCACAAGCCCTTTGTGCCCCTGTCGGCCCCCTTCGATTTCTGGGACCCGGACATTTTTGAAGATGATGACGGGCGCGTCTATTTCTATTGGGGCTGCACCAACAGCGAGCCCATCTGGGGGGTGGAGATCGACCCGGCCACCATGCTGCCCATCGGGGAAAAGCAGGCGATGTTCGGTGAAAACGAGGCCGTCCACGGCTGGGAGCGCAAGGGTGAAAACAACAAGTTGGGAGAGCCCAAGGATGAGATGGAGCGCATGATCCGCCAGTATGTGGGCACCAAGCCCTTCATCGAGGGCGCGTTCATGACGAAATACCAGGGCCGCTATTATCTGCAGTACGCCGCGCCGGGCACCGAGTGCAATGTGTACGCCGACGGCGTGTATGTGGGGGAGCAGCCGCTGGGGCCGTTCACCTACCAGACGCACAACCCGTTTTCTTCAAAGCCCGGCGGGTTCATCACCTCCGCGGGGCACGGCAGTACCTTCCAGGACAAGGACGGCAACTGGTGGCATGCGTCCACCATGCGTGTCAGCGTGAACGAGAATTTTGAGCGCCGCATCGGCCTGTTTCCCTGCGGCTTTGATGCAGACGGCGTGCTGTACTGTGAGCAAAATTTTGCCGATTATCCCTTTTTGCTGCCGGAGGGCAAACGGCCGGCGGCAGATGCGGCACCGCTGATGCAGCTGCTGTCCTACAATAAGCGGGCGGAGGCGTCCAGCGCCCAGGCGGGGTTTGGCCCCGGGCGGGGCACGGAGGAAAATATCCGCACCTGGTGGGCCGCCGATGTGTCCGATCCGGCGCCGTGGTACCGGCTCGACCTGGGCGGCGTGTGCCGGGTGGAGGCCATCCAGGTGAATATGGCCGACCATCAGCTGCCCGCCCCGCCGGTGCCGCCAGAACAGATGGTGGCAAACCAGACGGGCGCGCGTTACATCTACATGCAGCCGCAGGAACTGGGCTATGTGCTGGAAGGCTCTTTGGACGGGGAACGTTGGCAGACGCTGCTGGATACCCGCGCCGAACACAGTGACCGCGCCCACCGCCTGTGGACGCCGTCCCAGCCGGTGGCCTTGCGCTTTGTGCGCCTGCGGGATTTTAAGATCCCCTTCGGCGGCGTGCCAGCCGTCAGCGGGCTGCGGGTGTTCGGCACCGGCGGCGGCAGCGCGCCGCAGACCGTCGCCGCTGTGCGGGCCAGCCGCAGCGCCGACGGGCGCAATATCCTGCTTTCCTGGGACGCGGTGCCGGGCGCGGACGGTTATAACGTGCGCTATGGCATTGCGCCGGAAAAGCTGTACAGCAGCTGGCAGGTGAACGGCACCAATCAGCTGGCTTTGAGCACCGTCAACGCCGGGACC
>CATXYA010000050.1 GCA_958403605.1 uncultured Oscillospiraceae bacterium | reverse complement strand
CGTCATCAAACAGCTGGGCTTTGACGCACTGTGGATGCTGCCCGTCTTTGAGCACCCGGAATCCGGCGGCAGCATCTACCTGCCCTATAACATGGAGTACGTGGATGCGCGTTATTCCAAGCGCGCCGCCGGAAAGGCCACACTGGAAGAGCAACGCGCGGCGGCCAAGGAAGAGATGGCCGATTTCGGCGCCGAGGCCGAGCGCCTGGGCCTGGAATTCATGATCGACTACGTGCCCCACGGCCCGTACCTGTACAACAAGGACAGCGTGACGGAGCCGGAAAACCTGTACGACAACCCCTGGCTGACTGAAGAGCGCCGGGGCTGGGAGTCCATGGACCGCTGGTGGCAGGACCCCGATCCCGCGTACACCCATTGGCGCAACGAATGGGACTGCTACGCCTTTGACTCCGCAAACCCCGATTATCTTGCCTATATGCAGCAGCTGGCCCGGCAGCAGGCGGAGCAGTTCCACCTGACGGGTACGCGCATCGACGCCGTGGTGGGCTCGCTGCCCAACTGGAAGCCCGCGGGGGACAACCGCGTCAGCCAGACCGGCCTTTACGGCGGCGCGGCCATGACCAAGGCCCTGCGCGACGGCATCAAGGCCGCCGGGAAAACGCCCATGGTCCTGCCGGAAAACGGCAACCTGAGCCCCTACTACGCCGCCTCCACCGATCTGTTCTATGACCTGCCGTTCTACCGCGTCACGCTGTACAGCCGGCAGGCCGGGATGGACGAGGTCTCCTTTGCCGCCACCGTGGCCCACTGGCTCAAGAGCGAGACGGCCTCCTCCTTCAAGGGGCTGCAGTTTGGGCGGTATCTGGAAAACCATGACACCGTGGCCCCCTGGTATTCCAACTTCGACGGCGCCCGCGCCGTGGACGTATACGGCCTGGAAAAGGCCCGCGCCATGTGGGTGCTCATCAGCACCATCGACGGCGCGCCCATCATCTACCAAAACGATGAAAACGGCAACGAGGCCTTCTTCACCGAGCTGCTCGCCATGCGCAAGGCCCAGTTCGGCGAGGACAACGGCATGGACATCGAGTATTACAACGACGCCGCCAGCGGCGTCATCGCGTACCGCCGTTATCAGGGCAGCGACCAGAAGCTGGTGCTGGTGAACCTGACGGACAAAAAGGCGTCCCGCGATTTCAGCAGGACGGATATCGGCGGCGTGCGCCTGAGCACCGCCGCGCCCATGGCGGTCTACGGCGAGGCCGCGCTGTCCGGCGACAGCGTGACGCTGCCCGCCTACGGCTATGTGGTGCTGGACCTCCAGGGCGGCGAAGCCTTCACAGGCACCGGCGCCGCCGCGGAATATCTGGTGACGAACATCAACCGGCAGATCGAGGAGCAGACCCGCCAGTACGCGCAGGACGCCAAGGATTATGTCTCCTTTGAACTGCCCGCCGCCTCCTACCAGCCCGCACAGGTGCCGGACAGCCAGACGGTGTTCGACCCCGTGGCGGAATTCTCGGAGGAGACCGCGGACGGCGGCGTGTGGAAATACCTGTATTACTCCGCGGAAGACGGCACGGTGGGCGTGTGCGGCACCGTCGAGGGCAACGCGGGCGGCGTCTGGCGCGTCAAGCGCACAGGCGACGGCGATTATGACTTCGAGTGGGCCGGCTGCGGGCGCAGCACCACCTATTATCCCGATAAAAACTACTTTGAGCTGGATGCCAATGCGGGCGGCGGCTACTATGGCCTGCTGACCTTCGTGGCGCCCAGGGACGGCACCTACACCATCCCCGCCTTTACGGTGCAGGGCGTGGGCGAGGCCTTCAGCTCCATCCTGGTGGTGCTGCAAAACGGCAAGCAGGCGGCGAAATCCGATATGATCCCCCTGGAGGACGGCGCGGTGCGGATGCCCGAGCAGACGTATGAGCTGAAAGCCGGCGACACGCTCAGCTTCTACACGGCGCGCATGGACGGAAAATTCTCCTACTTTGAGCTGGATTCCATGCAGATCCAGTACCAGCCGGACTGACCTCCTTTGGGGCAAGCAGGCGCCCCGGTGCCGGCTTGCCTAACAGGGCGGACGGGCGGCGGTTTCCACAAGGGCCGCCGCCCGTTTGTGTCCCTGACGCGCGGGGCGCCGGAAAAAAATGCCGATTCCTTTGAAATTGTAAAAAGATTCGCGTTGTCTCTTGACAAAACGGCTCTCCATCCGGTATGCTAGGAGCAAGAGTTAACGTTTACTCAACAGGATGTTTGCACAATGCCAAAGGAGCCGGAAGATGGATACGAATAAGACGATCTCAATGAGTGACATTTCCAAGATGGCAGGTGTCTCCGTAGCGACCGTTTCCCGGATCATCAACCAAAATGGGCGCTATTCCGCGGAAACCGAGCGGAAGGTGCGCGCCATCATCGAAAAGTACAACTATACCCCCAACATGGCGGCCAAGGGGCTGAAGACCCGCCGCTCCAATTTTGTGGGCATCATCGTGCCGGATATTACCAATGAATTTTTTGCCCAGATCATCCAGGAGATCCAGAACGGGCTGCGCACGGAGGGCTACATGACCTTCGTGTGCAACACGGGCGAGGACGAGATGGTGGAGCAGCAGTATATCAGCATGCTGGGCGCCGTCAATCTGGCGGGGCTGATCTTTGTTTCGGGCAACACGCGCACCGTGGAAAACGGGCTGCAGAACCTGCCCGCCATTTACATCGACCGCGCGCCGGAGGTGGAAAACCGGGAGGCGCTGGTGGTGGAATCCGACAACTACGGCGGCGCCAGGCTGGCGGTGCAGGAGTTGGTGCAGAAGGGCTGCCGGCGCATCGCCTTTATCGATTCCTCCAAGGTGATCTCCTCGTACAGCTTCCGCTACAGCGGCTACCGCGACCAGCTGATGCTGGCCGGGCTGGAGGCACCGGAAAACCTGCACCTGCGGGTGAAGGAGATCTCGTTCCATGAGGCGCGCCGCGCGGTGGAGCAACTGCTGGACAGCGGCGAGGAGTTTGACGGCATCTTCTGCGCCAGCGACTGGCTGGCGCTGGGCGCCATGGCCGCCCTGGAGGGCCGGGGCCTGCGTGTGCCGGAGCAGGTGAAGGTGGTGGGGTTCGACGATATCTCGGTGGCGGGCCTCATCGCCAAGCCCCTGACGACCATCCACCAGCAGACAGACGTGCTGGGCCGGACGGCGGCGGAGGAGATCCTGCGGCTGATCAACGGCGAACCCGTCAAGGCGCAGCGCATCCAGATCGGCGTTTCGCTGGTGAGCCGCAAGACCACCTGACGGGCGGCAAAGAGCAACAAAAGCAGACGATCTTGGCTGGTCGTCTCTTTTTTGGGGCGTTGAGTAAACGATTTCTCTACCCGGAAGGGGAAGAGCGCGGCAACTGAGGGAGGAAAAACGATGGGCTTTTTACTTTCTGATTCGCTGATGTGCGTCGACATGCTGCACATCGGGCGGCAGCTGGCGATCTTGGACGAATGGATGGACTGGCACCACGCCGACGTGATGGACGGGCACTTCTGCCCCAACCTGACGCTGTCCCCGGACGTGGTGAAGGCGGTGTGCAAGGCGGCCAAACGGCCCGTGGAGGTGCACCTGATGACCGAGCGGCCCGGGGATTGGATCGGCCGCTTTGCCGAGGCGGGCGCGGCGATGATCGCCCTGCACGCCGAGACCATCAACACCGCGGCCTTCCGCCTGATGCGGGAGGTGCGCACGGCGGGCTGCCAGGTGGGCATCGTGCTCAACCCCGCCACCCCCTTTGAATTTATCCGCCCCTATATCGACGAGGTGGACCGCCTGACGCTGATGACCGTGGACGTGGGCTACGCCGGGCAGCCCATGGTGCCGCAGGCGGTGGAAAAGCTGCGGCAGGCGGCGGCGTTCAAGCGGGAGAACGGGCTGCGCTATGAGATCCAGATCGACGGCTGCTGCAACAAGACGACTTACCGCACCTATGCGCAGGCGGGGGCGGAGATGCTGGTGATGGGCTCGGGCCTGTTTGGCCTGGACCCGGACCTGGAGCGTGCGGTGCGCATCATGCGCGCCCAACAGCAGGAGGCGCTGGCCTGTACCGGCTGAGAGACCCGTCATCACAACGAGTGGGGCTGATTGAAATGAAAATGAATGATTTTGTGTTGGGCCTGGACATCGGCGGCACCAACATCCGCGCGGGCATGATCGCGCCGGACTTCACCCTGCGGGGCTTCGAGATGGCGTCCAGTGTGCGCCTGTTTGAGCAGCCGCATGGGGAGCTGCGGGCCTTGGCCGCCTACGTGCGGGAATACTGCGGCACACATTTGGGCGGGGCGCTGCCGCGGGCCGTGTCCATTGGGTTTCCCTCCACGCTCAACAAGGAGAAAACGCGCCTGTACTCCACGCCCAATCTGCCGGGCTTCGACAACCTGGACGTGGTGGAACTTTTGCAGCGGGAGCTGGGCGTGCCCGTCTACATCAACCGCGACGTGAACCTGCTGATGCTCAACGACATGTACGTCCACGGGCTGCAGCAGGCCGAGATCGTCATCGGCTGCTACATCGGCACCGGGCTGGGCAACTCGCTGTGGATCAAGGGGGAATTCCTCAACGGCAAAAATGGCGTGGCCGGGGAGCTGGGGCACGTCCCCATTTTCGGCGGCACCCGCCCCTGCGGCTGCGGCAACGTGGGCTGCATGGAGACCATCGCCTCCGGCAAATACCTGGAGGAGCTGCAGGCCCGGCATTTCCCCGGCGACAAGATCAGCGAGCTGTTCGACAAATACGCCGACAGCGACATCCTGCGCCATTATGTGGAGGGCCTTTCGGTGCCGGTGGCGGGCGAGATCAACCTGTTCGACCCCGATTACGTGATCCTGGGCGGCGGCGTGCTGCAGATGCACGGCTTCCCCGTGGAGCTGCTGCTGCACTACATCAAGCAGCACACCCGCAAGCCGCTGCCGTGCGACGAGCTGCAGATCATCCTCTCCTCGCAAAGCCAGGAGAGCGGCGTCATCGGCGCGGGCATGTACGCGTTTCAACAAATGAAAAAGGAAGTGGTGGTAGCATGATCGCATTGGCAAGCGACCACGTGGGCCTCGCCCTCAAAAAAGTGGTCATGGAGCTTTTGGACGAAAAGGGCCTCGCCTACCGGGACTTCGGCGCTTATACAACGGAGCGCTGCGATTATCCCGTGTACGGCGCGGCAGCGGCGCAGGCTGTGGCCAGCGGCGAATGTGACCGCGGCATCGTCATCTGCGGCACGGGCATCGGCATTTCGCTGGCGGCCAACAAGATTCGCGGCATCCGCTGCGTGGTGTGCAGCGAGCCCTATTCGGCCAAGCTGTCGCGGCAGCACAACAATACCAATATACTGGCCATGGGCGCCCGCGTGGTGGGGGACGACCTGGCGCGCATGATCGCCTCCGTCTGGCTGGAGACGCCCTTTGAGGGCGGCCGCCACCAGCGCCGGGTGGAACAGCTGGCCGAGCTGGAGGAACGGCAGGCCATCGGCGGGGAACCAGAGCGGTGATGCTTGCAAAAAGCGGCGCGGCGCGCCGGAAGAGGGGCTGAAAAAATGGAACAGATCAAACTGCTGATCGACACGGATATGGGCGGAGACGTAGATGACGCGCTGGCGCTAACAGCCGCACTGCGCTGCCCAAACGTGGCGGTGGTGGGCGTGTCCACCTGCTATCTGCGGCCCCAGTGGCGCGCCCAGGTGACGTGTGACATCCTGCGGCGCTGCGGCGCGGGGGACGTGCCCGTGGCCGCGGGCTGTGGCGCGCCCCTGGCGGGGGCGTGGGACGAGCGGCATATCCACGATACGGGGATCGCGCCCGCACAGCCCTGCGCGCTCAGCCCGCTGCACGGCAGCGACCTGATTTTGCAGAAGGCACGGCAGACGCCGGGGCTTTCTATTTTGGCCATCGGCCCACTGACGAATCTGGCGCTGGCGCTGCTGAAAGAGCCGCAGGCGCTGGCCGGCTGCAAGCTGTACCTGATGGGCGGGCGGCTGACAAGCGCGCAGCCCGAATGGAACATCCTGTGCGACCCCGAGGCCGCGGCTCTGGTGCTGGGCGCGGGGCTGGACATCACGCTGGTGCCGTTTGAGATCACGAGCCAATGCCAATTTTCCCAGGCGGAGGTGGACGCCTTCACCGGCACGGCATTCCGCGATTTTTTGCGGGGCATGATGGATGCCTTCACGCAGAAATTCGGCTTTTTGCCCATGATGCACGACCCCATGGCGCTGGCGATGCTGGCCGCGCCGGAGCTGTTCACCTTTGAGCGCCGCCGCATCGCGGTGGAGACGCAGGGCCGCCTGACGCGGGGGACGCTGGTGGATTATGGGCCGGACGCGGCGGGCAATGTGCGCGCGGCGGTGGCCGACCAGCCCGCATTCCGCCGCTGGATCACGGAAAAGCTGATGGACGGCTGAACGTGCCGAAACTTCTGTTGTGCTGAAAGAGAAAGAGAGGACCGTCTTATGAAACTTGCGTTGATCGGCGGCGGCAGTGTCCGCACCTTTTACTTTGTGGAGTCCCTGTTAAAATTCTGTGAGCGGCTGCAGATCACGGAGCTGGCGGTGATGGACAACGACCCGGTGAAGCTGGAGATTTTCGGCGGCTTTGCGGTGTACCTGGCCGAGCACAGCGACGCCAAGCTGCGCGTCGAATTGACCGGCGACTTGAAAACGGCGGTGAAAGACGCCGATTTCGTGGTGACGACCATTCGCGCGGGCAAGGACGCGCTGCGCTGCCAGGACGAGCGCATCGCCCTGCGCCACGGCATCATCGGCCAGGAGACCACGGGCGCGGGCGGCTATTCCTATGCCACGCGCTCCATCCCGGCCATGCTGGAGATCTGTAAGGCCATCCAGGAGTACGCCAAGCCCGGGGCCATCACCTTCAACTTCACCAACCCCTCCGGCCTCGTCACGCAGGCGATGCACGACGCGGGCTATGAGGTCATCGGCATCTGCGACAACGCCACGGGCATCAAGATGGACCTTTCAAAAGCCCTGCGCGTGGGCGCGGGGGAGATGTACGTGCGGGTGTACGGCCTGAACCACCTCTCCTGGGCGGACCGGGTGGAGATCGGCGGGCACGATATCCTGCCGCAGCTGCTGCAAAAAGAGAGCTTTGTGGAGGACTTCCACCAGTTCGCCTAGTTTGACCGGGACCTCGTGCGCACCATCGGCAAGATCCCCAACGGCTATCTGTACTATTTCTATCACCGCGAAAAGGCGCTGGCAAACATTCTGGCGGCGCCGGCCTCGCGCGGCGAGGCCATCCACGCCATCAATGAGCGCATGATGGCCGAGCTGACGGCCCTGGATGTGCACACCCAGGCCAAAGAGATGATCGAAGTCTACCACCGCTATATGCACGAGCGCGAGGGCAGCTATATGCAGATGGAGACGGGCGGCCTGGGCCATCCCACCGTCATCGACGTGCGGGAGCTGGGCATCCCGGAGCTGGACGCCGCCAAGGAGAGCCAGGAGATCTACGAGGGCTACGCGGGCGTGGCGTTCAACTATATCGAGAGTGTGGTGCAGAACAAGCCCATCGACCTGGCCCTGTGCGTGCCCAACCGCGGCGCCATCGCCGGCCTCGCGGACGACGACGTGGTGGAGGTGACCTGCATGGTGGACAAAGACGGCGCCAAGCCTGTGAACATCGGCACGATGCCGGAGGACGAATACCTGCTGACGCGCACCATCAAACGCTATGAGAAGCTGACGGTGGCGGCGGTGCGCGAGCGCTCGCTGGAGCTGGGGACGATGGCGCTGATGCAGCATCCGCTGGTGGGCAGCTATTCGCTGGCGAAACAGCTGGTGAAGGAATACGCCGCCCTCAACGAGCCGTACACCGGCACCTGGAGGTGAGGTGCATGTTCGATATCCTGTGCGTCAGCGATTGCTGCTGTGACCTAGTCTTCAAGGGCCTGGCGAAGGTGCCCGCCCCGGGCACCGAGGAATATTGCGAAGAACTGTATCTGACGGCCGGCGGCGGGGCCAATACGCCCAGCGGGCTGGCGCGGCTGGGCTGCCGCACGGCCTATCTGTCCGCCGTGGGGGATGACGCCATGGGGGACGTGGTGCGCGCGGGACTGGCCGCGGCGGGCGTGGATGCGTCCTGCCTTCAGCGGGAGCCGGGGGCGCGCACCTGGGTGAGCGCTGTGCTCTCCACCAAGCAGGACCGTGCCTTTGCCTCCTATGCGGGCCGCGGCGTGGCCTTTACCCGCGCCCAGTTGGAGGCGCTGGTGCGCGGTGTCCGCTGGGTGCACACCTTTTCCAGCTACTGTGAAAAATTCCCCTTCCTGCCGGAGGTGTGCCGCGCGGTGGGCGTGCCGTTTTCCCTGGACGCCGCCTTTGACGAGACGCAGACTCTGGACGGCCTGCGCCCGCTGCTGGGCCAGGCCGCGCTGTTCACGCCCAACGACGTGGAGGCCTGCGCGCTGACGGGGGAGGCGTCGCCCTTGGCGGCGCTGGCCGCGCTGGCCAAGGTGTGCT
>CATXYA010000049.1 GCA_958403605.1 uncultured Oscillospiraceae bacterium | reverse complement strand
TACCCTCTGGACGAGGCGGCCGTGGTTGCGCTGCGCACGATCGTCCGCTGGTTTGAGGCCCACAAGGAGACCGTGATGAACGTTTACCTCTGCTGCTTTAAAGACGCCGAATACGAAGCGTTCATGAGAGTGCTCCAATAACAGGCGCTGGTGTCGGAAGGGAGACGCTGCGGGAGGAGCCCCGTAAGCTGCCTTTCGCTGGCCGCTCAACCTATCTCGTTGTAGTCATCCTCGGTGCACCGGCGCAGGATCACCTTGGTCTTTTCAATCGGGAAGGGGACATCCGCCGGTGCGAAATACTCCACTTTGACAATTTTGGCAATGGAAAGGTGATTGTCACTTCCGGCAGGTACCACCACGTCATCGCCCGCATCGAGAGAATCATCCTCGGTGCGGTAATAGTAGGTTTTCAGGCCATTGTCGAACACCACGCTGCAATAAATCAATTCTCCCTTTTTCCGCCGCCTTTTCTCATATACTTCAGGGAAAATCATCTCGCCGAAGCTGAACTCCTGAATCAGTGAAAAAATAGGCCGCATGAACTGGGGATAATCTGCAGGGAGGCGATTTTTGTCGTAGGAGCCGGAAATCCTTCGCTCCCGATTTCCTCGGTAGCGGATGGTGATCAGATACGCGGTCGAACGCTTTGGATCCTGTACAAGGTATTCTTCCCCGTCGGTTTGCTCTACACCCAATTCCGTTTGGGGATAACTGTCCGCAAACAGAGCTCCTTCGGAAAAACGATCCAGGAGTTCGGTCACCTGCTCTTTCAGTTGATATTTATGGGTGACAGAGCATCCAGGGGCAAGCTCGAACTGCAGCTCCAGAGTTCCCGAAAAGCGATCAAGGATCAGATGCTCCGAGTGAGAGCGGGTAAAGGATTGCCAATGTGCTCGTTCCTTGGCCGTTCGGGGATACACAGTGGTGGTGCGGCAGTAATCCACCTGGATGCGGTCAATTTTAGATCCGTGGGTTGAACAACTCATATCTGCTTTGCCCCTTCCCCCAAAGCTTTACCGTGATGCCAGCCCCCGGTAAAACGCCCGCGCCTTTTCCAGATCCTCCTCGTTGGAGCGGCCCTTGGCAAGGCCGCCCACCAGCGTGAAGGGGCCGAAGGTATCATAGCCCTTGCAGGAAAACTCCCCCAGCACCGGGCAGCCCTTTTCCCGGGCGATCTGGCGCAGCGTCTTCGTGCCGTTGCCCTTTGCGCCGCCATAGGTGTAGACGAAAAATACCGGTTTGCCCGCGGGCAGATACTGCCGGGCAAAAGCAATCAGAGCCCTGTGCATCTCAAAGCCATAAATGCCGGAGGCGAATCCCACGCGGTCGTATTCCTCCAGCCGCACCATCTGGCGGGTGCGCACGTCGATGAGGGCAGCGCCGCCCGCCTCGGCCATGGCCTCCACCACCTTGCGGGTATTGCCGTGGTGGCAGGAGAGATAGCAAATTGCCGTTTTCATGCGTTGTCCCCTCCCTCAAATGTCCAGCCGAAATCGTTGTGGTAGATCATCTGGCGGGTCATGCCGCCGTCAATGCAGATGTTCTCGCCGGTGATGAAGCCCGCCTTGTCCGAGCAGAGAAACAGCACCATGTTGGCGATGTCCAGCGGATTGCCCACCCGCCCGGCGGGCTGCTGGTCGGCGTCCGGGCCGGTCCACACCGTATCGCCGGTCTCGATCCAGCCGGGCGAGATGCTGTTCACCCGCACCTTGCCCGCAAGGCTCACCGCCATGGCGTGGGTCAGGGCCGAGATGCCGCCCTTGGCCGCCGTGTAGCTCTCGGTCTGGGGCTGGCTCATCCGGTCCCGGGAAGAGGAGATGTTCACCACCGATGCCCCCGGCGCAAAATGGGGAGCGAACAGTTTGGTCAGATAGAAGGGGGCGGTCACTCCCACCCGCAGGGCATAGTTGAACTCCTCCCAGCTGCACTCGTCGATGCCCTTCATCAGCGGGAGGGCGTTGTTGATGAGATAGTCCACATGGCCATGCTCCGCAATGACTTTGCGGGCAAACGTTTCCAGCGCCGCCTTGTCGGATACATCGCCCACAAAATACTCATTCGGCAGCAGGTCGATGACGCACACCGCCGCCCCGGCTTTGCGGAACTCCTGGACAATGGCTCTGCCGATGCCTTTGGCGCCGCCGGTCACGACGGCAACTTTGTTCGTAAACATGGTGGTTCCTCCTTAGTCCGCATCTTCATTCAGCGCCTCCACCAGAAAGCTCACCGGACGGAATCCGTCGTTGCAGGAGAGCATGGCGGAACGGGGATTTTTCATCCAGCCCTCGTAGAAGTCTTCCGCACCATGGCTCAGGGCCAGCACGAAGGGGGAGAAGGTATCCCAGGCACTGGGGCAAAAGCCCTCCGGCCGCCGCTCCCAGCCGTTGGCGATGAACACCTGCCCCTCCTGCATCTCACAGGCGTGCTCGATGGGATTTTCGTAGCGTGCCATCAGATTTTCGTACCGGGTGATGCGCATGACGGTGATCCTGCATTTTTTCATATGATGATCCCCTCGCAGTGGTCGATCTCATGCTGAATGATCTGGGCGGGCCAGCCGTTCCAGGTCTTGAACCGCTGGCGGAACTGCTCGTCCTGGTATTTCACCTTGATGCTCTTCCAGCGTTTTGTCTTGCGGGTGCCGGTCAGGGACAGGCAGCCCTCTTCGGCCTCATAGGGGCCGCTTTTCTTTACGATCTCCGGGTTGAACAGCACCCGGTAGACCCCCGCGTCCTCAAAGGCGATGATGCGTTTGGCCACGCCGATCATATTGGCTGCCATACCCACGCAGCCGTCGGCGTGGGCTTTCAGTGTTTCCAGAAGGTCTGACGCCACCGGCAGATCATCCGGCGTGGCGGGTTCAGATTTTCGCGCCAGAAACAGCACATCCTTGCAAATCTCTTGTACCATATCCGTTCTCCTTATGGGTTTGAATGGCGGTCGCGATGACCTGGGCGGCGAGGCGGGAACCCGCTTCGGTGGGGTGTATACCGTCGGCGGCGTAGAGGTCCTGGGTGTCGGCCAGTTCGTAAAATCGCCGGCCGACGTCCGCCAGCAGAGTGTGGTTCTCCCGGGCCGCCTGCCGGTATGCGTCGGACAGAGCCCGGCTCATTTCATCGTAGTCCCAGCCCTTGGCGGCAAGTTTGGCGCTGCCCTTTTGGTAGGCCCAGGTGGCATAGAGGACCGGCGCTGCGCCGCTCGCCCGGATCTGTTCACAGAGCTGTGCCACGCTGGAAAAGAAGCTTTTTGGTGAGGAGATGGGGCCGTGGCTCATCTCCTGCAGCACCACATAATCCCAGTGTTCCCCGGCGAGTGCGGCCTGCGTTTGGGCTCCCAGCCGTGTGGCCGGGTTCAGCTGCTCCGACAGACGCGCCCTGCCCCGGGTGTGGTGGACCACCTCCGCGCCGGTCAGTGCGGCCAGCATTTGGGGCATATCGTTGGCAAAGGTCAGGCTGTTGCCCAGCATGAGGATGCGCATAGGAAAAACTCCTTTCAGCGGCTGCCGCCCAGCACAGCCCTGAGGGCCTTGTCCGTGGCGGCGGGGAAGCAGGCCTGCACCTGCTGAAACACGAGTTCGCGGGACCGGGCCGGGTCGGTGGAATAGGCGGAGGCAATGTGGTCGCTGCCCCAGAGCGCCTCCGGCGTGGCGTAGACAGAACGGGGCCAGCCGTAGAGCTGACCGCGCTTGTTCCGGCGCTGGCGAAAGTCCCGGATCAGCAGATACCCCTCCATCTGCAGGTCGGTGACCGTGCCCTCAAAGTTTTTCTCGCCGCCCTTGCCAAAGCCGGCCAATTGCTTCAGGTCAAAGGAGAGCAGTTCGTCCCGCTCAAGGAATTGATCCATGATCTTTTTCTGGCGGGAGGTGGCCAGCTCGTCCTCCCAGCGGCTGTCGAAGTCATAGCCGTCCCGCCGCCAGTTGGCAAAATGAGGGAACCATCTGCGGGAGATGAAGCCGGCTTTTTTGCCGAAGAATTTGCCATAGGCCACCCGTCCACTGCGGGCGATGACCTGCCGCCATTCCCAGGGATCCCGGGCCGCATCGCCGCTCCACCAGTCGAAGGGGCAGGTGCGTTCCTCGGCGGAAAAGCCCTCGATCTCATTGCGGAACAGAGGGAGAAAGCCCACCTGGTCGATCCAATCCGCCAGCGCCTCCCAGCTGCGGATGCAGGCCGGATCGTCCCGATCTGGCCCGCGCATGATCCATTCGCCGTTCTCTACCGCCATACACTCACCCCGCTTTTGCGTCGTTACGGAAATTATAGCACAGCCTCAGGGGTATGCGATACCGCCGTGCAGGCACGATTTATCCGTTTGTAATCCATTGGATTCCGGCGGCTGTCCGCTGTGCCGGATGGTCGTGGTGGCCGCCAGGGTTCAGCTGAAAGACAGTGCGGATGCCCTGGCCCCGGCAAAATTCGCAGAGGGCTTCGGTATTTTCCTGTACTG
Organism: uncultured Oscillospiraceae bacterium; assembly: GCA_958403605.1. Taxonomy (GTDB): domain Bacteria; phylum Bacillota; class Clostridia; order Oscillospirales; family Ruminococcaceae; genus Ruthenibacterium. The sequence continues at coordinate 4,069 of CATXYA010000049.1, read as the reverse complement.
TCCGGAGCACCGGATTCCGTGTCTTGCTCTCCCGGTCGCCCAGCGAGAAAAAGACACAGTCCGGCTGGCGCAGGGGCGTGTGGGAAAGTACATACTCCCTGAACCCGGGAAACCAGAGCGAGCCGGACACGCTGGCCGCCCGGGAGAACACATCCGTGCGATAGAGAGCATACACCGCGAACAGCCCGGCCAGGGAATACCCCGCGATGCCGCGCCAGATAGGTGTGCTAGGCAGCCGCCGTTCCGCGGCGGGAACGATCTCCTCAGCCAGAAGCCGCAGATAATCATCCGCTCCGCCGGCGAAGGGCGCGGCGCTTTTGAACACCGCCGGGCTGTCCCAGGGGGACATGTCCCGGTCCCAGTCCAGGCCGCTGATCGTCACCAGGGTCAGCGCCGGGCCGCCTATTGCCGTCAGAGCGTCAAAGACAGCCTGTCCTTCCTCGCCAAAGGTGTTCAGGTACACCACCGGAGCGCCCGGCTCAGCGGCGGGGTACACAGACACGGTTTTGCCGTCTGCCACAAAGGTATCCACTTCGCAACTCTTCCTTTCTGCAATGTCGACGCATGCCTTTACAGCGGCGTGCTTTCTGCCAGCAGTTTTGCCAGCGCTTTCGCGAACGCCTCATCCTGCTCCCTCGTCCGCTTGGCAGGCCCTTTCGGGTGCTTGCCGGCCCGGAGGAGCTTTTTGTTTTGCCATCGGTGCTCCAAAAGCGCGTCGATGTTGTCGGCGGAATATTCCAGACCGTTCTGGTTCAGCACCCGGGCCCGGCGGGCCAGGCACATACTGGCCAGACCGTAGTCCTGGGTCACCACGATGTCACCAGGGCACACGCGGTTGACCAGGGCAAAGTCCACGCTGTCTGCGCCCTTGTCAAACACCAGTGTCTGTGCGCCCTCCCGCTCTATGCGGTGGGCGGTATCACAAAGGATGAGCACCGGTATTCCTCTGCTGTGGCAGAGGCGGACGGTCAGATCCACCACCGGGCAGCCGTCTGCGTCGATCAATACGGTGGGCATGGTACGCCTCCTTTTGCGTTTTTGCTTTCTGATTTTAGTGTAGTATGAAATTTTGTGATTGGCAAGAATCAGGTTGCGGAGATGCATAGCGTGACTGTGAGAACAGAAGACTAGAAATCTTCAGCCTCGATTTGTGCAGTGCTTTTTGCGAGAGCCCCTTTCTAAAACTTTGCATTATCGGGTGGTTTTTATTTCTGCCAGTTGTGAAAACAAGGAAGCCTAATTAGGCTTCCTTGTTTTTATATAATGCGCTAATCAATCCCATCAAGGAAGCCTAATTAGGCTTCCTTGATAATCGGGGTTCCCCAAGTAAGGAACCCTACATAAGGAACCCTGGGGTGCTGCAAAACCAGGTACAAGGAACCCTGCATAAGGAACCCTGGAGTGCTGCCGAACCCGGTACAAGGAACCCTACATAAGGAACCCTAGGATGCTGCTGAACCAAGCACAAGGAGCCCTGTGAAAGAATCCTTTGCCGGCTCCAGGCCAAAATCTGCGCTTTGTATCTGGAACAGGTTTGGAAAACACAGCGAGAAAAATGACAGAACGGACTTATAATCCGGTTTATAGTACTTGTCTTTTGCTATGCTTATAAGGGGTGGTGGGATAGATGTTACTCATCAAAATATCTCTCCCAGGGGGTGTCTAGCTTTGCTAGCATAGCGTTTGGATATCCAAACGCGACTCTTCCTGGGAGACCCCAGACCCCTGCTGCCGTTTTGCCCGAGCGTCGAAAAGGTGAAACACCGAAACTGCGCCGCGGCGGAACGAGCGTATATTTTTGATGTGTTCGTTTCGGAGCAAACGCGCTGCAAGTCAACCGGGCGCATTGAGCTTCGAAACGTGCACGATAAAGGCCCGTTGAAGGCCATCACAAAAGGAGGTATGTGGAACGAGAAAAGGAACAGGAATGGAAAAGGCAAAGCTGCAGGAGGTGATGCATACTGGCGGATGAGATGCGAAAGGAACCACGGGAACTGACCCCCGCCGAAACGGTGGCGCTCAGCCTGGAACGGACAGAAAACGGCAGGGGTTCCAACACCATGGCGAACTACAAAAGGATTCTGCAAACCGATCCGCTCCTGAAGGACGCCATCTGCAAAAACCTGCTCACCGGGCAGGTGGACGTGATCAGGCCCTTGGGCTGGTACCGGGAAAGCTCTACCTTAAGCGACGTGGATATCAAATATCTGCTCATGTACTTTGAGGAGACCTACGGTTTGGTAGTGGAAAAGAAGCTGCAGGACGCGGTCATGGTGGTGGCCAATGAAAACCGCTACCATCCCGTCCGGGATTTCCTCAACTCCCTTGTGTGGGACGGTGAAGACCGCATTCGGCACTGCCTGCATCGCTTTCTGGGCGCGGACGAGGATGACTACACTGAAGCCGCGCTGCGGCTGTTTTTGCTGGGCGCCATCAGCCGGGTGTTTGAGCCGGGCTGCAAGTTCGAACTCATGCTCTGCCTGGTGGGTGGCCAGGGGTCGGGCAAGTCCTCCTTTTTTCGCCTGCTGGCAGGCGGGGACGACTGGTTCTCCGATGACCTGAAACGGCTGGACGATGAGAATGTGTACCGCAAAATGCAGGGACACTGGATCATCGAGATGTCCGAGATGATCGCCACAGCCAATGCGAAAAGCATCGAGGAGATCAAAGCCTTTCTCAGCCGACAGAAAGAGACCTACAAAGTCCCTTATGAGACTCATCCCGCCGACCGGCCGCGTCAGTGTGTGTTCTGCGGTTCTTCCAATACGATGGACTTTTTGCCGCTGGACCGCACAGGAAACCGCCGGTTCGTGCCGGTGCTGGTTCATCCCGAACGAGCGGAAATTCACGTCCTGGAAGACGAGACGGCTTCTCGAGCCTATTTCGCTCAGGTGTGGGCGCAGGCCATGGAAATTTATCGCTCCGGGGATTTCCGGCTTTGCTTCAGCCGGGAGATGGAGGACTATCTGCGCAGGCACCAGCGAGATTTTATGCCAGAGGACACCAAGGCTGGACTGATTGCCGACTACCTGGAACAGTGCGGAAAGCGTGTGGTATGTTCCCGTCAGTTGTTCCGGGAAGCGTTGGGTCGCGAGACCGAGGAACCGAAACAGCGGGACATCCGCGAGATCAACGACATTATGAACAATACCATCACCGGTTGGAAAGCCTTTTCCAACCCCCGTCATTTCCCCAGCCCCTACGGACGCCAAAAAGGCTGGGAACGGGCGTAGCCCGGCAACAGGGCCGGACAAAACGCGGCAACAAAGAGTCGATATCTCTTAAAGAAATGGTTTACGGAGAGAAAATCGCCTTTCGTTGCCATCTGTCTGTTGCCGGCGGAAATGGCGGAAATAAGCGACTTTTCGGTGATCGGCAACGGTGGCAACGGGCTTTTTGCAAAAATCCTTTTGGCCCTGTTTACATAAGAAAAGTTTTCAAAGCTCCGTTGTCAGCACCAACTGCCGGCAAGCAATTTGAGAGGAGGATGCGAATGGCGTCAATTCAGCAGAGGGGCGATCGGAAATTCAAGATCACCGTCTGCAACGGGTACCGCCCCGGAGGTCAAAAGCGGATGCAGAGCCGAACCATCGATGTGCCCAGGGAGGTGCCAAAACGCAGCATACTGCAATACGTCCACGCCGAAGCGCAGCGGTTGGAAAAGCGGTTCCGCTGTGGGATGGATGAGGACGACCGCACCACCTTTGAACAGTACGCCGAAAGCTGGCTGACGCGTCAGACCCATTATAAGCCCAGTACGCTGGCCGGCTATCAGCGTGAGCTCAAGATCGTATATTCGTATATTGGCGGGATCGCGCTGAACAAACTTCGCCCACTGGTTTTGGAAGAAATGTGTGCGGAACTGCGCAAACGAAAAAAGCGCAACGGTGAACCTGTGTGTGAAGCCACGGTGCGCAAGTATCTCCAGACGGTCTCGGCTGTTCTGGAAGATGCGAAGCGGAACGGCATTCTGCTCTATAACCCCGCCCATCGGGTGCGGGGTATCCGGGTGGAAAAGAAGGCGCAGCATATTCCCAGTGAGTTTGAGATGCGTAAGCTGCTGCAATGC
>CATXYA010000048.1 GCA_958403605.1 uncultured Oscillospiraceae bacterium | reverse complement strand
GGCGCCCACGGGCCCCCCCCCCCGAGTCTATAAAAACAGCAAAAGGGCCACCCCCTGCCGCAGCCTTTACGGCTGCGGCAGGGGGTGCCTTTTTGCTTGCGTTTACACGCCGCTGCCCGCCAGGGAGCGGGCTTTTTCGCGCCAGCGGCCCTTGGCGTAGAAGAGGCCGGTGATGGCCGCGCCCAGCAGCCAGGAGATCAGCAGCGACACCCAGATGCAGACGTAGCTGCCGCCCGGCAGCTCCGGCGAACGGGTGAAGAAGGCAATGCCGTAGGCCAGGGGCACGCGCACCAGCACGGTGGTGATCATGGAGATCCACATGGGCGTCATGGTGTCGCCCGCGCCGCGCATGACGCCGGACAAGCACTGGGTGACGGCCATGGCGATATAGCCCACGGCCAGCACGCGCATCATGCGGGCGCTCAGCGCCACCAGCTCGGCGGTGTTGGTGAAAATGCCCATCAGCGACGGGCCGAAGATCAAGATCAAAACGGTGATGAGCGTGGAGAAGCCCACGGCCATCAGCGTGCCCTGGCGGGAGCCCTGGTGCACGCGGTCCAGCTTGCCCGCGCCGATATTTTGGCCGGTATAGGTGGTCATGGCGGTGCCGAAGGAGAAGTTGGGCATCATGGCAAAGCCGTCCACGCGCATGATGATGACGTTGGCCGCGATGACCATTTCGCCAAAGCTGTTGGTGAGGGACTGCACCACGATCATGGCCATGGAGAAAATGGCCTGGGTAATGCCGGAGGGCAGGCCCAGCTTCACGATGCTGCCCGCGTAACGGCCCTCGGGCTTGAGATAGCTCAGCTTGAGGTCGAAGATATCTTTCATGCGCGCCAGCTTCCACAGGCACAGCACGGCCGACACGCCCTGGGCGATCACCGTCGCCAGCGCCACGCCGGGCACGCCCATGCCGAAGCCCGCCACGAACCAGATGTCCAGGCCGATGTTGAGCACCGTGGCCACCAGCAGGTACAGCAGCGCGGACATGGAATCGCCCAGGCCGCGCAGCACGCCGCACAAAATGTTATAAAACGCCAGGCCGGCCACGCCCACCATCATGTAATCCAGGTAGGAGGTGCACCAGTCGATGATGCTGGCGGGGGTGTCCAGCAGCTCCAGCAGGGGGCGGGAGACAAAGGGCCCCACCACCATGATGAACACCGACGCCAGGGCCGTCAGCGTGATGCAGTTGCCGATGGTCTTGGACAGCTTCTCCCGGTCCTTGGCGCCGAAGGCCTGGCTGACCATGACGGTGGCGCCGGTGGAGATGCCGATGAACAGCACCAGGATGAGGTTGAAAATGGGCGAGGCGCTGCCGACGGCGGCCAGCGCGTTGTCGCCCACATACTTGCCCACCACGATGCTGTCCACGGTGCTGTACAGCTGCTGCGCGATGTTGCCCAGCAGCATGGGAACGGTGAAGATCGCGATTTTTTCCCAGGGTGACCCGACGGTCATGTCCGAGGGCGCAAAAAGTTGTTTGAGTGTCATACGTCCTCCTCAATCTTCGCAATGGATGTTGTTGTTTTCAAGTAATAGTATACTGCGATTAAAAATGTTCCGCAAGATACCGGGTCGTTTTTCCGCGAAAAGCAGTTGTTTTTGCGGAACGTGCGGCCCAGTTTGCGTGCCGGGCGGTTTTTGCATGAAAAAAGAAGCCGCGGCGCGGCTTCTTTTTTAGCTTGTCGATAAACCGATCTCTTTAGAATATGACCGTACAGGACCCAGGCTCCCTCTGACGAGGCTGTGCCCGCAGGCGCGTGTCGGAGTGCAACCGGGCGAACGCCCGGCGCTTAGCACGGAGACGAGCTGTCTGCGTCAGCAGACTGAGGGAGAGAAAACGCCGTTGTTCCGTGCAATGTTTGGAATCGTTTCGGGCTCTCTCCCTCCGTCACGGCTATCGCCGTGCCACCTCCCTCCTCAGAGGGAGGCCTTTTCTCTTTGGCTTGTGGAACGCTTACAGCTCGCTCTCCACCAGATGGCAGGCCACGAAGTGGTTGGGGCGCACCTCGCGCAGCACGGGCGTCTCGTTGTGGCACTTGTCGCACGCGCGCGGGCAGCGGCCCGCGAATTTGCAGCCCGGCTTGGGGTTGATGGGGCTGGGCACGTCGCCCGACAGCACCCGGGCGCCCTTCTGGGCCTCCTTGTCCGGGTCGGGGATGGGCACGCTGTCCAGCAGCGCCTGGCTGTAGGGGTGCAGGGTGTGGTGGTACAGCTCGTCGCTGTCGGCCATCTCCACCAGGTTGCCCAGGTACATCACGGCGATGCGGTCGGAGATGTATTTGACGATGTTCAGGTCATGGGCGATGAACATATAGGTGAGGCCCAGCTTTTCCTGCAGCTCTTTCAGCAGGTTGATGACCTGGCTTTGGATGGACACGTCCAGGGCCGAGATGGGCTCGTCGCAGACGATGAACTCCGGCTCGATGGCCAGGGCCCGGGCGATGCCGATGCGCTGGCGCTGGCCGCCGGAGAACTCGTGCGGGAAGCGGTTGGCGTGCTCGCGGTTGAGGCCGACGGTCTCCAGCAGCTCGTACACGCGCTCCTGGCGCTTTTCCTTGTCGTACATCTTGTGGATCTCCATGCCCTCGGAAATGATGGAGCCCACGGTCATGCGGGGATTGAGCGAGGCGTAGGGGTCCTGAAAGATGATCTGCGCCTTTTTGGAATAGTTGAAGCGGTCGCGGGTCTTGTGCAGGTCCACGGTTTTGCCCGCGTAGGTCAGCTTGCCGGAGGTGGGCTTGTAGATGCCCATGACCACACGGCCCAGCGTGGACTTGCCGCAGCCGGACTCGCCCACGATGCCCAGGGTCTCGCCCTTGTAGATATCCAGCGTGATGCCGTCCACGGCTTTCAGCGTTTTGCCGGCGCCCACGTTGAAGTACTTGCAGATATTTTGCAGAGAGACCAGTTTTTCTTTGTTCGTCACGTCCGCCATCTCAGTTCCCCTCCTTTTTGGTCTGCGGGAAATCGGGATGCAGCCGCCAGCAGACTGCCTTGTGGCCGCCGCCCACGTCGTAGGTGGGGGGCACATGCTCTTTGCACACGTTCATGCAGTGCTCGCAGCGGCTGGCAAATTCGCAGCCCTTGGGCGGCATGAACAGGTCGGGCGGGGTGCCGGCGATGGACACCAGCTTTTCGCCGCGGTCCGTCTCCACCGTGGGCAGGCTTTTCAGCAGCGCCTGGGTGTAGGGATGGGACGGGCGGTAGAAGATGTCCTCGGCGGTGCCCGTCTCCATGATCTTGCCCGCGTACATCACGGCCACGCGGTCCGCCAGGTTGGCGACCACGCCCAGGTCATGGGTGATCAGGATGATGGCGGTGCCCGTCTGCTGGCGCACCTCGGCCATCAGCTTCATGATCTGCGCCTGGATGGTCACGTCCAGCGCCGTGGTGGGCTCGTCCGCGATCAGCAGCTTGGGCTCACAGCTCATGGCCATGGCGATCATGGCACGCTGGCGCATGCCGCCGGAAAATTCATGGGGATACTGCTCGGCGCGCTCGGCCGCGTTGGGGATCTGCACCATTTCCAGCAGGCGGATGGCCTCTTTTTTGGCCTCCTCCCGCGTCAGCTTGCGGTGCTGGCAGATGGCCTCCGTCAGCTGCTTGCCCACCTTCATGGTGGGGTTGAGGCAGGTCATGGGGTCCTGGAAGATCATGCTGACCAGGCGGCCGCGGATGTCCTGCATCTGCTTTTCGCTGGCGGCGACGATGTCCTCGCCGCACAGATCGATGCTGCCCTCCTTGATGCGGGCGGGCGGCATGGGGTTCAATTTCATGATGGTCTGGGCCGTGACGGATTTGCCGCAGCCCGATTCGCCCACGATGGCCAGCACTTCGCCCTCGGCCACGTGCAGGCTGACGCCGCGCACGGCGTGGACTTCTCCCGCATAAGTATCGAAGGACACATGCAGGTTTTCGATTTTCAATACGTCTGCCATGGTTCCTTACCTCCTCAGTTTCGGGTCAAGTGCATCGCGCAGCGCGTCGCCCAGCAGGTTGAAGCTCAGCATGGTGACGCAGATGAGCACCGCGGGGATCATCATCTGGGACGGATACAAGCGGAACACCGAGAAGCCGTCGTTGGCCATTTGGCCCCAGGACGCCATGGGTGGGGGAACCCCTAGGCCGATGAAGGAGAGGAACGCCTCGTTGAAGATCATGTTGGGGATGGCCATGGTGATCTGCACGATGACGATGGACAGCAGGTTGGGGATCAGGTGCTTCATGATGATGCGGCTGGGGCGCGCGCCCATAGCTTTGGCCGCCACCACGAACTCCTGTTCCTTCAGGGCCACGATCTGCCCGCGGGTCATGCGGGCGATGCCCGTCCAGCCCACGACGATGTATGCCAGCACCATGCTCATGACGCCGCGGCCCAACACCATCATCATGACGATGAGCAGGATGAGGTAGGGGATGCCGTTGACGATCTCCACGATGCGCATCAGCACATTGTCCAGCGCACCGCCGACGTAGCCGGAGATGCCGCCGTAGACAAGGCCGATGATGCAGTTGGCGATCACGGCCGTCAGGGCCATGGCCAGCGAGACGCGGGCGCCCACCCAGGCCCGGGTGAACATATCACGGCCCAGGCCGTCGGTGCCGAAAATATGCATGTGGCCCGTGTCCGGGCAGGTGGTGAACATGCCGGCGCTAGAGTGGGTCACGTGCTGCTCTTCCATGGTGAAGGGGCTGACCATGGGCTGGAAGATGGCGATCAGCGCGATGAGGCCAATGAGGATCAAGCACACCACCGCCGTTTTATTGGAGAATAAACGGCGCATGGCGTCCTGCCAGAAGCTGATGGAGGGGCGGGCGATGGCCTCACGGTTTTCGGCGTCGGGGCCGACCCAGCCAAAGTCCGCGGGGGCGGGGTCATAGGGCGCGGCCGCCGCCTTGCGCACCTCTTCCTCGGCGGCCAGCTTGGCGGCCAGGGCCTGCTTTTCTTGTTTTCCCATAGCGGCGTCAGCCCTCCTTCCCGTCCGCGAGCTTGACGCGCGGGTCAATGAAGCAATAGAGCACGTCCACCACCAGGTTGGCGGCGATCAAAAACGCGCCGTAGAAGATGGTGGTGCCCGCGATCAACGTATAGTCGTTGCCTTGGATACTCGTGACGAAAAACTTGCCCATGCCGGGGATGGCGAAGATCTTCTCCACCACGAAGGCGCCCGTCAAAATGGCCGCCGTCTGTGGGCCCATGATGGTGACGACCGGCATGATGGCGTTGCGCACGGCGTGCTTCCAAATGATCTTTTTCTGGGAGAGGCCCTTGGCCTTGGCGGTTTTGATGTAATCCTGATTGAGCACGTCCAGCATACTGGTGCGCATCAGGCGGGAGACGACGGCAAGCGTGCCGAAGCCCAAGGCAAACGCCGGGATCAGCTTGCTCATCTCCGTATTCCAGCCTACAATGGGGAATATTTTCATACCCGTCCACTGTGATAATCGGAGCCCTAAGAAATATTGCAGCAAGGCGCCCACGATAAAGCTGGGCATGGAGACACCCAAAAGAGCCACCATCATGCTGCCCGTGTCCCAGGCCGTGCCGCGCTTCACCGCCGCCAGCACGCCCAGCATAATGCCGGCCACCGTGGCGAAAATGAGGGCGCGGACGCCCAAGTCGAAGGAATACGGGAAGCTCTCTTTAACGATATCAAGGACCGCGCGCTTACTCTTTATCGAAACGCCCAGGTCGCCTTTGATCACGTTGCCGATGTAGATGACGAACTGCTCCGGCAGGGGCTTGTCCAGGCCGTATTTGGCCTGCAGCGCCGCCATCGTCGCCGGGTCCATGGCTTTGCCCGTGCTGAAGGGGTCGCCCGGCAGCATGTGCATCATGAAAAATGTGATGGCAACCAGCAAGAAGAGCGTCAGCAATGAGTAGACGAGCCGCTTGAAGATGTACTTGGCCATCAAGAACCAACTCCTTTTCCGTTGATACGGACGCGGCCCCCTCCGTAAAAAGGCCGTATCCAGCAAAAAAATTGCTTATCAAAGCTCCAAAAGCCAAATCCGTTTTGAAGCTTTGATAAGCAAACAGGGCATGCGCAACGGCAACGCCCTGTCGGCCATCGGACCTTATAGGCCCAAAAAGGCCGGCTGCCCGCTGCCGGGCAGCCGGTGATCGTGCAAGAGGAAATGCTTAGCCGACGATCTTGGCGTAGTGCATCACAATTTCCTGGAAAGCGGTACGCACAACGCCCGTCAACTTGTCGGAGCAGATGTAATCGCGCACGCGGAAGTAGACCGGGCCGATGGGCATCTCGTCCATCAGGATCGTCTCGGCATCGATCAGCATCTGCTGGCGCTTGGCGGCATCCGCCTCTTTGTAAGCGTCGTTGATCAGCTGGTCGAACTCGGCGTTGCTCCAACCGGTGTGGTTGTTGCCGGCATCGGTGAGGAACATGTCGAGGTAGGTCATGGCGTCGTCATAGTCCGGGCCCCACAGAGCCAGCACCACGTCGAAGGCCTTGGTGGTCTGTGCTTCCAGACGGGATTTGAAGGGCATAGGATTGATGGTGGTCTTGATGCCCAGCTTGGTTTCCCACTGGTTCTGGATGAACTCGGCGTTCTTCTTGGCACCGTCTGTGTCGTCGGTGACATAGTTGATATTGATGGAGGCGGGGTCCACGCCGGCCTCTTTGCAGCCTTCCTCAAACAGAGCCTTAATGTCTTCCGCAGATTTGCTGCGGTCGATCAGGGAGCCGCGGGCGTCGGTGTAAGCGCCGCCGTTGACAACGGGCGGGGTCATTGCGTCGGCCACCAGATAGCTGGCCTTGGCCACGTCACGGATGTAGCTCTCGGCGTCGATGGCCAGCGTCATGGCCTGACGGACCTTGGCGTTGCCCAGGGCGGGAGTAGAAGCGGAAACGGTGTTGAACTCCACATAAGCGGGGGTGCCGTCGGCATACTGGCCAGGCACGCAGCCTTCGCCCTTGATCAGGTCGACCTGCTCACCGGAAAGGCCGATCATATCGACCTCGCCGCCCTGGAACGCGTTCAGCGCAGCGCCGGAGTCATTGATCATCACCATTTTGACGGTGGGGATGAAGGCCTTGTTGTCTTTGTCCCAGTACTGGTCGTTCTTCGCGATGGTGACATGGTCCTCATGCTGCCACTCGCTGATGGTGTACGGGCCGTTGTACAGCAGCTTGTCGGCATCCAGGCCGTAGCCGTCCACGCCGCCGAACTCGTTCCAGGCAGCCTCGTTGATGGGGTAGAAGCTGGGGAACGCGCAGATGCTCAGGAAATAAGCACAGGGGTTGTTGAGGGTGATCTCCAGGGTGGCGTCGTCGATAGCCTTGACGCCCAGGTCTTCCGCAGAGCCTTTGCCGGACAGCAGCTCTTCGGCGCCCTTGATGTAAGCGGCCCAGGTGCCGGCGTACTGCGCGCCGGTCTCGGCGGTGAAGTGGGTGGTCAGGGCGAAGACGAAGTCGTTCGCGGTGATCTTCTCGCCATTGCTCCACACGGCGTTGTCACGCAGGTGGAACGTCCACACCAAGCCGTCGTCGCTGGTCTCCCAGGTCTCGGCGACACCGGGGACCGCCTGGTTGTTCTCATCCAGGGTGGTCAGGCCCTCCAGCGTATCGCGCATGATGCTGATAGCGGTGGAGTCGGTGGTGGTGACGCTGTTCATATCGGGCGGCTCGGTGCTGATGTTGATGGTGACCATGTCAGCATCGGCAGTGCCCGGATACAGGCCATTGGTGGTCATCGCGCCGGCAGGAGCGGCCTCGGCCGTGCTGCTGGCGGGCGTGCTCTCAGCGGTGGAACCGGACGCGGGCGTGGAAGCCGCAGTGGACGAGCTGGACGAACCGCACGCCACAAACGTCAGGGCCAGGGCCAGAGCAAGCACGATCGCAAGTGCTTTTTTCATGTGACTTTTCCCTCCAAATATTGTCTTCATCCCGTGGACACCTTCCCGATCGGCTAGCGGTGAAAACGGAATTTAGGCTTTATTATACTAAATCGCTATCAAAAAAGCAACGGCGGAGTCCGAAACGAAAGTCATTGTAACTTTTTTGTTACTTTTTCACGAAAAAATGTACAAAGACCCCGAAAATACGCGGTTTTGATTGGTGGAAAATGCCGGAGAACTTCCAGCGGTTTCCTTTGCGCAGGCCGGGCGGCGCAAACGGGCGTTGGCACGGGAAAGACGTTTTTCCCCTGTCCGTTTTGCGAGCACATTTGTTTTCTCCTGCGCGGCAGGACGTATTTTCCATTCCTTATTAAAGTCATTTTTTTCGCCGGGCACCGACAGGAAGCGCCCCGGACAGGCCCGCTGCCGCTTGTCGATAAACCTATAGATCGCACAGGACCCAGGCTCCCTCTGACGAGGCTGTGCCCGCAGGCGCGTGTCGGAGTGCAACCGGGCGAACGCCCGGCGCTTAGCACGGAGACGAGCTGTCTGCGTCAGCAGACTGAGGGAGAGAAAACGCCGTTGTTCCGTGCAATGTTTGGAATCGTTTCGGGCTCTCTCCCTCCGTCACGGCTATCGCCGTGCCACCTCCC
>CATXYA010000047.1 GCA_958403605.1 uncultured Oscillospiraceae bacterium | reverse complement strand
GACCGCTGGGGCCTATGGCCCATAGAGGATTACCGCCAAAACCGGGGCGAACCGGCCTGGTTCGACTTTTCCGCCTGCGACGCCTATTTGGCGGGCTGAAAGAAGGAAAGACCATGAAAAAAGTGATTGGTGTGCTGCTGGCCCTGCTGTTGGCGGGCTGCGGTACAGTGCCGGCGTCTTCTGCTTCCGCAGCGGACAGCAGGCTGCCAGCGGCCGCGGAAGCACCCATTCCCCTTGTGGGGCAGACACTGCGGCCTATAAAGAACGACCCTTATCAAATCGGCAACGGGGATGAAGTCGGCTATGTCCAAGGCGGCCGCCTTTCCGGCGCGACGCTGTTTTACCTCGATTACGCCTCCGCCGTGCAGCGGGCACGATACGCCGCAATGCCCGGCGCATTTGGAAGAAGATGTGGGCGCCGTATGGCCCCAGGACGGCTTTATTTACCGGGCGTCGGAGGAGGGGTTGTGGCGCATGCCGCGGGAGGCAGCGCAGGCTTGGGAACAGGTCGCCCCTCTGGAAGGGTACCTTCGCGACGCGCCCTTCTCCAACTACACGGACGGCACCTATTTTTATTACGCCGCCGCCCGCCGGCCCGGCACAGACGGGTGGAACCACGACGTCCTCTTCCGCGTGCCGCTGGCGGGCGGCACGCCGGAACCGGTGGAGCTGGGAGAAAATATCGACATCCGCGGCTGCTGGCAGGACAAGCTGGTGTGTCTGCGCACCACGGCGCCCGCGGGGACATTTGACGTGGATTCCCCACAAGCGCGCAACGCCCAGCGGCAAAATTCCGTATACGAGATCGTCACGGTGCGCCCCGGCGAAGCACCCGTGACGGTGAGCGCCATCAAACCGTTCCTGCGTGACGACAGCGCCATGAATTTTCAGTTTCAGGTGGCGGCAGGCGCGGTCTATTACGCCAAAGAGGCACAGCCCGGCGGCAGCATCAGCGCCGGGTTATACCGCATCGACCTTGCAACCGGCCAGGAGCGCCAATTCCTGGCGCCGGATACGCCTTATCAATATTTGCCGACCTTCCGTTACGGCGCGCCCGAAAGCGCAGCGGGCTTTTTATTGGCGCAAAAGGAAGAGGCGCCGGGCAAGCGGGCAAATGTGGCGTTGGACATTGTGACCGGTGAGGAAAAAACTGCTTGGCCCACGACGGCAAGCGGAACGCCGGTGGAGCTGTGGGCGGTGTGCGGGGACGAAACCCTCGTCTATCTGCCTGACGAACAGGGGCCTAGCGCGCATTTGGCCCTGGTGCCCAAGGCGTCTTTTTTCACCGGCATGCAGGGCGCCCGCCCTGTGGACGATACCGCGCTGAAGGAATTAATTTTACTGGCGGAATGAGGCGGGCGGCCCAATGGCCGCCCCTACCGTGGGATGGGGGCGCCCCTGCGCCTTCCCACCGTCTCCGGCTCTTTTCAGCACTGAGTGCCCTCTTGGGGGGCGCTTCAGCTTGTCGATAAACCTATAGATCGCGCAGGGCCCAAGCTCCCTCTGACGAGGGAGCTGTCTGCGTCAGCAGACTGAGGGAGAGAAAACGTCGTTGTTAAGTGTACTGCTTGGAATCGTTTCGGGCTCTCTCCCTCCGTCACGGCTATCGCCGTGCCACCTCCCTCATCAGAGGGAGGCTTTCAGAACGCCGCCGTCAGCACCTGCTTCTCGTAGCGGCGGCCATTAGCCGCCGACACGCGCTACGGGCGCAGCCTCCTCAGAGGGAGGCTTTTTTGACAGCGTGGAGCGCCTTTACGGGGCGCTTTTTTGTTTGCCTGCTTGCCATTGCGGGAGGCCTTGTAGTATAATACCCTATATATGACTTTTGGAGGGGACCTTCCGTGCATTATCTTGACAACGCCGCCACCACGCGGGTGGCCGATGCCGTGGCCGATGTGGCCGCGCAAACGCTGACGGGGCAGTTTGCCAACCCCTCCAGCCTCTATGCCCCCGGCGCCCAGGCCGAGGCCATCCTCAAGGAGGCCCGCGCCGTCGTGGCCGCCTCGCTGGGGGCGGGCAGCGGGGAAGTGCTGTTCACCGGCAGCGGCACCGAGGCCGACAACATCGCCATCCAGGGCGCGCTGCGCGCGCGCAGGGCCTGGGGCGAGCACATCGTGGTCTCGGGCTTCGAGCATCCCGCGGTGCAGAACACCATCTCTGCCATGGAGCGGGACGGCTGGCGCGTGACGGTGATCCGTCCGGACGAGCGCGGCCATATCGACTTGGACCAGATGATCCACGCCATCGGTGCGAAGACCGCGCTGTGCGCCTGCATGCACGTGAACAACGAGGTGGGCACCGTGCAGGACGTGGCCTACCTGGCGCGGGAAGTGAAGAGCAAAAACAGCCGCACCGCCGTGCATGTGGACGGCGTGCAGGCTTGGGGCAAGGTGCCCTTGAAGCTCTGCAATACCCAGATCGACAGCTACGCCGTCTCCGGCCACAAGATCCACGCGCCCAAGGGCGTGGGGGCGCTGTATCTGCGCCGGGGCTACCACATCGAGCCGCTCATCTTCGGCGGCCTGCAGGAATACGGCATGCGCCCAGGCACCGAGAACACGGCGTTCATTGCCGCCCTGGCGAAGGCCGTGGAGCTGATGCAGGCGGACCGCACGCGCCAAAAGCGCATGGCGGCGCTGTCCCAGCGGCTGTGGGAGGGCCTGGCGAAGCTGCCGGGCATCCAGCGCAACAGCCCTGAGGACGCGCTGCCCGAGGTGGCGAATTTCTCGGTGACGAATATCCGCAGCGAGACGATGCTGCACTTTTTAGAGGCGCGGGACGTGTACGTGTCCAGCGGCTCGGCCTGCGCCAAGGGCGAGCCCAGCCACACGCTGTCGGCCATGGGCCTGCCAAAAAGCCGGGTGGACAGCGCCCTGCGCGTCTCCTTCTCCGGCGAAAACACCGCCGAGGACGTGGACGCCCTGCTGACAGGCCTGCAGGAGGGCATCGCCACCCTGGCAAAGGTCAAACGATAATCAGGAACATAAGGGGAATTTATGAAAGAACGCATCCTCGCCTATCAGGGCGAAATGGCCCTTAAGGGCCTCAACCGTGCCACGTTTGAAAGCGTGCTCACCAAGACCATGCGCCACCGGCTGAAGGCCGTGGGCAATTTTAAGGTCTACAAGGCCCAGTCCACCATGTATGTGGAGCCGCTGGACGATGACGCCGACATGGACGCGGCGTTCGACAGCGTATCGAAAATTTTCGGGATCGCAAACCTGTCCCGCGCCGCCGTATGCGAAAAAGACTTCGATGTCATCTGCAAGACGGCGGTGCAGTATTTGGAAAAGACGCTGCGTGCGGCCAAGACCTTCAAGGTGACGGCCAAGCGCTCGGACAAGAGCTTTCCCATGAACAGCATGGAGTTGGCGAAAGAGGTCGGCGCCGCGCTGCTGCAGGCCTATCCACACCTGCGGGTGGACGTGCACCATCCGGACGTGAACGTGATGGTGGAGGTGCGGGATTTTGCGGCCTACGTCCACGGCGGCAAGGTGCCGGGCGCGGGCGGCCTGCCCGTGTCCACCTCCGGCAAGGCGGCCATGATGCTGTCCGGCGGCATCGACAGCCCCGTGGCGGCGTATATGATGGCCAAGCGCGGCCTGTCGCTGATCGCCGTGCACTTCGCCAGCCCGCCCTATACCAGTGAGCGCGCCCGTATGAAGGTGCTGCAGTTGGCGCGGGAGCTGACCCCCTGGACGGGCAATTTGAACGTCTACGTGGTGCCTTACACCAAGGCGCAGGAGTACCTGCGCGACCACTGCCCGCCCGACCTGTTCACGGTGCTGATGCGCCGCAGCATGCTGCGCATCACCGCGCAGATCGCAAAGGGGGAGGCCGCCACGGCTATCGTCACGGACGCCGCGCAGGAGCTGCCTGTGCTGCGGCCCTGCATCGGCATGGACAAAACGCAGATCGTGGACATCGCCCGGCAGATCGGCACCTTCGAGACCAGCATCCAGCCTTATGAAGACTGCTGCACCATCTTCACGCCGCCGCACCCCAAGACAAAGCCCACGTTGGCGGAGATCGAAAACGCGGAGGCGGGCGCGCCGGACCTGATTGTTTTAGAGCAGGCGGCAGCCGCCGAGGCGGAACTGGTGCGCGTCAATCTGTAAGAAGAAAGCGGGAATCACATGACGGCAGAGATCATCGCCGTGGGCACCGAGCTGCTGCTCGGGGACATTTTGAACACCAACGCCCAATTCCTGGCCCGGGAACTGGCGGGCCTGGGCATTGCGGTGTATTTTCAAACGGTGGTGGGGGACAACCCCGCCCGGCTGAAAAGCGTGGTGGAACAGGCGCGCGGGCGCAGCGACCTGCTGGTGTTCACCGGCGGGCTGGGCCCCACAGAGGACGACCTGACCAAGCAGACCGTGGCCGAGGCCTACGGCGACAGCCTGCGGTTCGACGCCGAAGAGCTGGCGAAGATCGAACGTTTTTTCACCGCCTGGGGCCGCACCATGCCGGAAAACAACCGCAAGCAGGCCTACGTGCCTGTGCATGGGCGCAAGGTGGAAAACCACAACGGCACCGCGCCGGGCATGATCTTTGAGGACCCGCGGGAGCCGGGCAAATACGCCGTGCTGCTGCCGGGGCCGCCCAAGGAGAACCAGCCGATGTTTTTGGAATCGGTAAAGCCCTGGCTGGCCGCCATGAGCGACCAGGTGCTGGCGTCGGTGACGCTGCGCGTCATGGGCGTGGGGGAAAGCCACCTGGAAGCGCAGGTGGGCGGCCTGCTGGCAAGCACCGACCCCACAGCGGCCTTGTACGCCAAAACGGGCGAGGTGGTCATCCGCATCACCGCCGCGGGGGAGACGCCGCAGCAGGCGCAGGAAAAATGCCACGCCTATGCCGCCAAATTCTATGAGCGGCTGGGCGACTGCATTTACACCGAGACTGAGGATTCGTTGGAGGAAACTGTGGTGCACGCGCTGCAGCGCGCGGGCCGCTGGGCCGCCACGGCGGAGAGCTGCACCGGGGGCCTGGTCTCCCAGCGCATCACCGCGGTGCCCGGCGCCAGCGCGGTATTTGCCACCGGCGTGTGCACCTATGCCAACGAGGCCAAGAAGCGGCTGCTGGGCGTGCCCCACGAACTGCTGGAGCAGCACGGCGCCGTCAGCCCCGAAGTGGCGGCGGCCATGGCCCGGGGTGTGCGCGCCCTGGCGGGCGCCGATTTTGGCGTGGGCATCACCGGCCTGGCAGGGCCGGACGGCGGCACCCCGCAAAAGCCCGTGGGCCTGGTGTGGCTGGCCGCGGCCAGTGAGGATGCCACCTATGTGCAGAAGCTGGTGGTGACGGGGCGCACGCGGGATGTGGTGCGCCAGGTCGCCAGCCAGAACGCGCTGGAGATGCTGCGGCGCCTGGCGCTGGGCCTGCCCCAGCCGGCCTGCCGCCGTTTCGGCGCGCAGGACCCCGTGAGTTGGAAAGAAACGACCGCCCTGGCGGACGTGTAACGAACAAGGAGGACAAAGCCATGGAATCTTTGGAAAAGAACGTGGAAAAACAGCTCATCGTCCGCATGTTTGAGCCGGATATGGCCGCGCTGAAGCAGACGGCCAAGCAGATCTCGGCCATGCAGGACGTGCAGCTGAATTTGTACGGCCAGGCGGGGGAGGTGCTGGTGGTGGTGACGGTGCATGCCATTGCCGCCGCTGCCGCCACGGAGATGAGCGAGCGCATCGCCTCGCTGTTTGAGGATGCGCTGGGCGCGTCGGTCTATGGACGCGGCAAGGGCAGCCTTGCCTATTTCACCGCCGGGGAGCTCATTGAAAACGAGGCCCTTATCGCGGCGGCGGACCCCAAAACGGGCGCGCTGCTGGGCGAGGAGTTTTCCCACACCAAGCGCGGCACCAGCGTGTTCGATTTCGGGGATTCCAGCTACGGCGATTCCCGCGTGATGGCGAAGATCAAGGCCACTGCGGCCAAAAACTTTGAGCCGGGCGACAATGCCCAAATGGCGGCGGCCCGTGCGGCGGCAGCCTCCAAATGCGCCCGGGCTGAGTTCGGCGTCGCCATCGGCGGCGTGGGCGTGGAGGGCAAGGACGTGTACTTAGCCGTGGCCTACAAGGGCTATGTGTATCTGCGCCGCTTCTCGCAGAAGCCGGACGCGGGCAAACGCGCGGCGCTGGCCGCGCTGGACATCACCCGCCGCCTGCTGCAGAAGGAAGAGCCCAGCCCGGCTACCCGCGTGTTCAAGGCGAACACGGATTTCAGCTGGGACGCCCCGGTGGCAAAGCGCAAAACGGGCAACAAATACCTGGCGCCCATCATCGTTTTGGCGGTGCTGCTGGTGGCGCTGGGCATCGCCTGCTGGTATTTCTTCACCCACTTCACGCTGGGGTCTGACGTGCCCGACACCGTGCCGGCCAGCACGTCGCAATCCATCAGCCAGCCGGCGCCCGCAGGCAGCACCTCCGCCGCCAGTACGCCTGCGGACAGCACACAGGGCGAACCCGCGGACAGCACCCCCGCCAGCAGCCAATCGCAGGCGCCCGCCGACGCCAACGGCGCGGTGCACCCCTTCTCTTAAACTCCATGTTGTCCTCTGCGCGCGCCCGGGAAACCGGGCGCGCTTTTGTATCCTGGGGCCGAAGCGCGGCGCAGGCGGCTCAAAACAGCAGTATTCCAGCAAGCCGGGAACAGCAAAGCGCGGGCCGCGGTGCTATACTGAAACCAGCGGAACGGGAAAAGGGGAGAAGCACATGCAGTACGGCGGGATGATCGCGCAGAGTAAGGCGTTCATCGAGACGCACCTTGACGAAGAGTTGAGCGTGGAACGCATCGCAGGCCAGGCGGGATATTCCGTCTACCACTTTTGCCGGGTGTTCGGGGCCGTGCAGGGCGTCTCTGTGATGGAGTACGTGCGGGGACGGCGGTTGGCCCGCGCGCGGGCGGCGCTGTGCGGCGGCCGCCGGGTCACGGACGTTGCCCTTGCCTACGGCTTCGAGACGCCCAGCGGCTTTGCCAAGGCGTTCCGCAAAGAATTCGGCTACAGCCCCACCACCTATCTCGCCCGTATGCAAAGCGGGGCGGGGCCGCAGCCAAAGGAAAAAACAGGAGGTTTTATGATGCAGCCAGTCATGAAGACAATGCCCGCCTTTTTGGTGGCGGGGTACGGCATCCAAACCGATGCGGCAGACGGATATCTGCGGGACATCGGCGCTTATTGGGAGCAGTACGAGGGAGAAAACCTGGAAAACAAAATGTACGCCCAACTGCAGCCGCCGCGGCACGGCGAGGTGGGGCTGTGCGTGCCCGCGGCCCAGGGCAGCGGCATCACCTATCTGTTTGGGGTGATCGTGGAAGATTTTGCCCGCGTGACCCCGGACATGATGACGGCCCAGGTGCCCGCGGCGGAGTACGCCGTGTTCACCACGCGCCCCGTGGACCTGACACAGGAAGCGCCGGAGGGGGAGGACCCGCTGGGGCTGGCGGTGAAGGAGCTTTGGAAACAGATCTTTGAAGAATGGTTCCCCGGCAGCGGCTACCAGTACGATGACAGCAAGCTCGATTTTGAGTTTTACGACGAGCGGTGCCACCATCTGCCCAATTCGGTAATGGACATTTACGTGCCGGTCAAGCGCTGCGGCCGGGCCTGAGCGCCGCCGCCCGCAGGAGAAAGATCGTGTTTTCGTGAAACAGCTGAAAAAAGCGGCCTTCGTTTCGGCATTTCCGCCATTGTCAAAGGGACATGGTAAATGTTAAAGTATTAACGAGGAGACCGTATCATCCGCTGTATTCTATAAGGAGGAATCGTCATGAAAACAACGTCGTCCCGCGGCATCTGGAAACTGTTCGACAAGACGGGCCAGTTCGGCACCTTCCTCATCTGGTTCGCCGCCATTCTGGTGGTATCGATGCTCACCTCGTATTTCCCGCTGTGGGTGAACATCCCCATCAACGTCATTTTGCCCGTGCTAGTGCTGTGCAAGCTGAAAATGGTGATGTTTGAAAAGCTGAAGCTCAGTACGCTGGTGGTCATGCGGGCGCTGATCGTGCTGCCCATCTTCGGCCTGATGGGAGGCAAACTGTTCGTCAACATCGTGCTGGTATTCCTCGTCATCAACTGCATGGAAGCCACGCTCACCGACCTTTTGAAAAATCATCAGCCGTACAACTTTGTCACCGGCCTGTTCCTCAGCGCCTCGGTGCTGACGCTGGCGGGGGAGTGGTTCCCCGGCGTCGCCGGGCCGTTCACCGCCATTTACACGGCCAACGCGGGCCCGCGCACGGATGCGCTGTTCACCACCAGCCAGGTGGTGGCCATCGGCACCATCTGCTGGTTTGTGGCCTATACCATTTGGAACTGGCTGTTTGTGGTGGGAGAGTTCAGCCCCGCCATCGGCTATCTGCATGTGGGCATTTTGCTCAGCCCCATCCTCAGCGTGCTGCTGACGGGCAACCCCGGCCTGTGGCTGGTGTTCCGCGCAAACAGCCTTACCTGCGGCGGCGTGTTCCAGATCGCCTGCAAAGACCAGGTGGAGCAGCGGCTGGAAAACAAGGCCATGGCCCGGGTCGTGGAAAAGGTGAAATCGAAGCCGGTGC
>CATXYA010000046.1 GCA_958403605.1 uncultured Oscillospiraceae bacterium | reverse complement strand
TTCATCCTCCGGAAACAGCTCTGAGGCAGTTTCTTCAGCTTCTTTTTCACCTTCGCCTTCCCGGTACTGATGCTGCTGTTATACGGCAGTATTTACGGCAACGAGCCCACGCCCTATTTTGGCGGTTTGGGCACCATGGATGCCTCGGTGCCCGCCTATGCGGCCATGATCATCGGCGTAACAGGCCTGATGGCATTCCCCCTGACGCTGGCGGGATATAAGGAAAATAACATCTATAAGCGGTTTGACGCCACACCCGCGGGGAAGGGGATCGTCATCGCGGCCCAGGCGGTGCTCAATTTCGGGATGACGCTGGCGGGCTTCGCCCTGCTGTTCCTCGTGGGCAAAGGGCTGTACCACATCCGCGTCACAGGCAGCGCGTGGGCTATCGCGGGCGCGCTGCTGCTCTCCATTGGGGCCATTTTCGCCCTGGGCTTCTTCTTCACCGCCGTGGCGCCCAGCGTCAAGATCAGCAACCTGCTGTGCTATGTCTCCTATTTTGTGATGATCTTCCTCTCCGGCGCGACGATGCCGAAGGAGCTGTTTCCGGAAAGCATCAAGCGCGTCTCGGCCTTTCTGCCGTTGACCCACGCGGTCAACGTCCTGCAGGGCACGTTCCGCGGCGCGCCTTTCGCCGAGTACCGCGCCAGCGTGCTGGTGCTGGCGGGGGTGCTGTTGGCCTGTGTTTTTCTGGGGGCTTTGTGCTACCACCGCAAAAGCTGGAGCTGAATTGGGGTTGTTCCCGAAGAAAAAGGTTGCTATAATGAAAATAAGAGTAAAAGTTTGACCGCGAGGTGAAAAAGATGGATCTCATCGGTGATTTTGTGGCGGGGCTGCTGGAGCAGATGCTGCACCGCGTCTATGAACGCAAAACGGCGCTTTATATGGCGTTGATGACGCTTGCCCTGCTGGGCTTCGTCCTTTACGCAGCCGTCCTTCTTGGGCAGGGATATCCGGGCAAGGGCGCGGTGCTGTTGTTGTTCGCGGCGTTGAGCGCGTGGCTGCTGGCGGCGGGACTGAAAAAGCAGCGGAAACAGTGATCTGGATGAAATTTTTGGAAGGAGAAACTATGCAGATCGAAGAACTGGCCGCAAACAATGCGGGAGAAGTGGCGCAGCTGATGTACGGGATGAAGCCGGAGTGGTGGCCGAGCGAAGAGGACGCCTTCCGCCAGCTGACGGAGATCGAAGAAAGCATCGGCACCGTGGGCTGGGTCTTGGCGGACGAAGCGGGCAAGCCTGTCGGCTGGACGTTGTTCCGGGAGCTGAAAGGCTATTTGTCCTTGGAATTGGAGTGCTGCGGCTACAACGACGGCGGCGTCTTTCAACTGGAACACAAGCTAAAGCCGCTGTTTGACAAAGCGGCGGAATACGCCAAAGAGAAAGGGTATACGACCCTGCGCACCGGGATGAGCTCGGTCGATTTCACCTGCGACGGCCTGCCCCTGGACGATATTCCCCAGGCCATCCAAAATTTGAAGACCGACCGGGTGGATTATCACTGGCTTTTGGAATACGGCTTCCGGGTGATCGGTATCTCCCCCAACGCCTACGGCGAAAACCATCATTTGATCCTGTTTGCCAAGGCGCTGTGAGAGGGAAGCACTGGAAAATTGTTACCCATGGAATTTCCTGCATCAGGCCCGTAGGGAACGCCGTCCCCGGCGTTCCGCCCGCAGAGAAGTCAAGCGGCCCACCTTTGGCAAGAAATTTATCTCAGCAAAAGACTTTTCTTCTTTGAAATGAGGGGGAAGGGAATGGAAAAACTCTCTTTGCGCTGGCAGTTATTGCTGGGCGAGGTTCTGTCCAAACGCGCTCCATCCCTCTGTGCTTTCATAAAAGAGGAACGGCAGCTTACGGCAGACCAGTATGATTCGATGAGAAGCGTGATCTGCGATGAGTTTATCGAAGCCGGGCTGCGGGAAAATGATACGCCGACACCTTATGGCGAACAATTAGAAGAATTGATCGATAAAATTGGGCGATTGGCCGTGGAAAGTTTTAAAACGGACACTTTGTAGAGAGATAAAAAGGACGGAAGATGCCTAAATACCGAATTTCAAAATATGATCCAAAAAACAGAGATTCCACAGGACACTATCTGCGCAAGGAATGGACTTCTTGCTTTGATATTGGAAAAATATTTGATGGGAAACTTTTTAAAAAAGAGGAATATCTGAGGACGGAAAAATTATATATTGAAGTTGTCTTAGAAATTTTGAAAAATAAAAATTCCCAATTTTTAATTACCCGGGATGTTGAACATAATTTCACAGTGGAAAAAGTCGCTTATAATCTTTCCTCAGTTGGTTTGACCTTGAGCGAACAAGAAAAAACGGTTCTCAAAACCCTACAGCCCAGTCAAAAAATCACGCGTTCCCAATTGCCGGTATTTTTGGCGTTGATTTTAAGAGAGTGTTTTGGGTGCGGTTTGACAGTGCCGGACGTTTTGGACGTTGAATTTGGTTATGATTATTATATCTATGCTACCGTTGAATCGATTGCAGAAGAGACAATCGAAAAGTTTGCACAGGAAGGAATTTTTATAGAAAATTTAACCTGAATGCAGCAAGAAGCTCTCTGACAAGAAAGTTAGTCTTTTATCACTTTGAGCAGCAATAGGAAATTGTACCAATACTGGAGCATCTCTCATAATGGCTCCCAGCGGAAAATTAAGGGGCGCATTGTAAAATAGCAACCAAGGAAACACCACCTGCAACAACCATGGGAAGTTGTTGCAGGTGGTGTTTTTGCTTGCTTCGCTTGATCGATAGCAGTATCCCAGGCCCGGTAGGGAACGCCGTCCCCGGCGTTCCGCTCCCCATGAAATAACATGGGTTAGAATCAATGCTCCATGACTTGGCGAAGATGTGGGGAACTCCCACAAATGCGGCGGCTTTTCGAGGGATGCGTTTCTATAACAACGCGGCACGAGGAAAAAGGGCACTATCGTCCTGACTTTCAGCGGCGGAACGCCGGGGACGGCGTTCCCTACAGAGGTAACTTCTTATTCCTTCTTTGCGTGCGATTTTTGCAACGTGCTCCTTTTTTCAGCTCTACAGCTTCTGCGAAACGCGGTAGAGGCCGTGCTGGCTGCAGCAGACGTACAGCGTGGCGCGGCGCAGGGCGGGCAGGCGCACGGCGGCGTTTTGCTCGGGGTACAGCTGCACCAGCAGCGCCCGGTCATAGCTGACGGCGGCCACGAAGCGCAGGAAATGGTCCTTCGTCATTTCGTGGGGGAAGGTGAGATAAAACTCGTCCTCCACCAACTCCACGGCGGGCGTATGGGCCGCGTCGGCCTCCTGGGCGGTGAGCGGCGCCAGCCGCCGCCCGCAGCAGGATACTTCCGCCGCGCCGGTGCTTTGAATGACCGCGCCGCAGGACGGACAGGCAAAAAATTGGATGCGGGTCATGGTTCCTCCTTTCCGGCCGGGGGCTTCCAGAGCGCCGGACAGCAGCGCTTCCACATCCACCTGCAGGGTGCGGGCCAGTTCCCGCAGCAGGGAGACATCCGGGCAGCCTGCGCCCCGCTCCCATTTGCTGACGGTGCGATCGCTGAGCGAGAGCCGCTCGGCCAGCTGTTTTTGGGTGAGGCCCTGCTCCTGCCGCAGGCGGCGGATGAGTGCCCCGGTCTTTGTTTGATCCATGAGATCACCTCTCGTTCAGCATACACGCAGGACGGGCGCTTTACAACAAACGCTCCGTAGAATGGGTCTTGGCCCTGAAAAGGAACAAGCCAACGGCGCGCCGCTGGCTTGTTCTTTCGCCTTATTTGCCGTGGTCGTGCCGCTCGGCCAGATGCTCCAGGGCCTTTTGCAGGATGTCCTTCACGTGGTCGTCATTGAGCGCGTAAAAGACGTTTTTGCCCTCCTTGCGGGAGCGGATCAGCTTGGCAGTGCGCAGCGCGCGCAGCTGGTGCGACACGGCGGAGGTGGTCATGTGCAGCAGCCCGGCCAGATCGCCCACGCACAGCTCGCCGCCCTCCTCCAGCGCCCACAGCAGCTGGATGCGCGTGCCGTCGCCCATCACCTTGAAAAAATCGGACAGGTCGTACAGCAGGGAAGTGGCCGGCATGCGGGACCGCACCCGCTTTAAATTTTCCTCGTAGGTTTCTTCCACCATGCACGCCTCCTTTCAGCCCTTGCGGGCGGTTTGCAGCAGGTCTTTTTGTACCATTTTAGTATAGTGCCCACTTTGCGCCTTTGTCAACGAAAAAATATTTGCCAAACCCCTTGACATTTGAGCGACTGTTCAAATATAATAAAGGCAACAGTTGAACGGTTGCTCAACTGAACAACAAAAAATGGGGAGGCAGAACCATGAAAAAGGTATTCAAGCTGCAGGATCTGGACTGCGCCAACTGTGCCGCCAAAATGACGGAGGCCGCCAAAAAAATTGAGGGCGTACAGGACGCCGACTTCAATTTTTTGACCCAGAAACTGACGCTGGTGGCCGACGACAGCCGTTTTGACGCCATTGTGGATGAAGTGGTGCGCGTGTGCCGCAAGGTGGAACCGGACTGCGAGATCCTGCGCTGAAACAGGTGCAGTAACAAGGGGGAGTGGAAGGCGTGAAAAATTTGACGCGCAAACAAAAAAAGATGCTGGGGCGCATCGCGGCGGCGGCGGTGCTGCTGGCGGCGGCGGTGCTGCTGCCGGTGAAGGGCTGGCTGCGGCTGGCGGTCTTTCTGGTGCCGTACGCGGTCATCGGCTGGGACGTGCTGACCAAGGCCGTGCGCAACATCGCCCACGGCCAGGTGTTCGACGAAAACTTTTTGATGGCGCTGGCGACGGTGGGCGCGCTGTGCACGGGGGAATATCCCGAGGCGGTGTTCGTCATGCTGTTCTACCAGGTGGGCGAATTGTTCCAAAGCTATGCGGTGGGGCGCTCGCGCCAATCCATCGCGCAGCTGATGGATATCCGGCCCGATTACGCCAATGTGGAGCGGGACGGCCAGCTGATGCGGGTGGACCCGGAGGAAGTGGCTGTGGACAACCGCATCGTCATCCAGCCCGGCGAGCGGGTGCCGCTTGACGGTGTGGTGGTAGAGGGCGAGAGCGCGCTGGACACCGCCGCGCTGACGGGCGAAAGCCTGCCGCGCTCCGTGCGCCCGGGCAGCGAGGTCATCAGCGGCTGCATCAACCAATCCGGCGTGCTGACGGTGCGGGTGACAAAGGCCTTTGGGGAATCCACCGTGGCGAAGATCCTGGATCTGGTGGAGAATTCCAGCAGCAAAAAGGCCAAGGCGGAGAATTTCATCACCAAGTTTGCGAAATGGTACACGCCCTGCGTGGTCCTTGCCGCGGCGCTGCTGGCGGTGCTGCCGCCGCTGGTGCTGGGCGGCGGCTGGGCCGATTGGGTGCACCGCGCACTTATCTTCCTGGTCATCTCCTGCCCCTGCGCGCTGGTCATCAGCGTGCCCCTCAGCTTTTTCGGCGGCATCGGCGGCGCCTCCCGGCGCGGCATTCTGGTGAAGGGCGGCAACTATCTGGAAGTGCTGGCCAACAGCGAGCTGGTGGTCTTCGATAAGACCGGCACGCTGACCCGGGGCGTCTTCCAGGTGACGGCCATCCATCCCGACGATTACGCCGAGGATGCACTGCTGGAATTGGCGGCACTGGCGGAAAGCTATTCCACGCATCCCATCGCCCGCTCGCTGCGCCAGCGGTACGGCAAGCAGCCGGACACCGGGCGTGTGGCGGACGTGGAGGAGCTCTCGGGCCGGGGCGTGCGCGCCAAGGTGGACGGCCATGTGGTGTGCGCGGGCAATGACAAGCTGATGGAAGAGCTGTCGGCCAAATGGCGGCCCTGCCACCACACGGGCACCATCGTCCACGTGGCGGTGGACGGCGTATACGCGGGCCACATCGTCATTTCGGATGAGGTGAAGCCCGGCGCCAAAGAGGCCATCGCCCAGCTGAAACAAGCGGGCGTGCGCAAGGCCGTGATGCTGACGGGCGACGCCAAGGCCGTGGCCGACGGCGTGGCCAAAGAGCTGGGCATGGACGAGGTCTACTCCCAGCTGCTGCCCGGCGACAAGGTGGAACGGGTGGAGGCGCTGCTGGAACAAAAAAGCGCCAAGGGCGCGCTGGCCTTCGTGGGCGACGGCATCAACGACGCGCCCGTGCTCTCCCGCGCCGATATCGGCGTGGCCATGGGCGGCATCGGCTCCGACGCGGCCATCGAGGCGGCGGACGTGGTGCTGATGGACGACAAGGTGGAAAAGCTGCCCGAGGCCATCCGCATCGCCAAAAAGACCATGCGCATCGTGCATCAAAACATCATCTTTGCCCTGGCGGTGAAGGCGGCGGTGTTGGTGCTGGGCGCCTTGGGCATGGCGAACATGTGGGAGGCCGTCTTTGCGGACGTGGGCGTGTCGGTGATCGCCATCCTCAACGCCATGCGTGCGCTGAACCCGCCCAAGCAATAACAGAGTTCTGCGAAAAACAGGCGTTTCCTTGATGAAGCGCCTGTTTTTATGTACAATGGGGCGGGAGGGGATATCCATGACTAACCGGGAAATTTTAGCCGTGGCGGTAGAACAGTCGGCCATCGACCTGAGCTGCCGCCCGCAGGACCTGCTGGGCGGCGAAAACAAGGTGGTGCTCTCGCGGCCCCATCCGCAGGCGCGCCGGTATCTGGAGCTGCCCTTTGCCTGCAACCTCGCCAGTTACGGCGGCAGCCTTATCGCCTCGGTGAGCGCAGAGGCGCGGGACGCGGTGACGGCCTATATCGGGCGCTGTGCGGTGGAGCACTGCTTCGAGACGCCCAATCTGCATGTTTTGGACGCCGCCCTGGCGCCGCTGGGCCTGCGGACCTGCTTTATGGCGGAATATTTTCTGCCGGACCTGTCGGCCCTGGAAGCCAGGCCCTGCCGGCAGGAGCTGCGCCTTTTGGGGCCGGAGGAGCTGGCCGAGCTCTATCTGCCGCAATGGGGCAACGCGCTGTGCGAAAAGCGCAAGGAGCTGGACGTGCTGGCTCTGGGGGCCTACGACCAGGGGCGGCTGGTGGGGCTGGCGGGGTGCTCGGCGGACTGCGACACCATGTGGCAGATCGGCATCGACGTGCTGCCGGAATACCGGCGGCAGGGCCTGGCCGCCGCGCTCACCAGCCGTCTGGCGCTGGAGGCGCTGGCGCGGGGCAAGGTGCCGTTTTACTGCGCGGCGTGGTCCAACATTCCCTCGGTGCGCAACGCCCTGCGCAGCGGCTTCCGCCCCGCCTGGGTGGAGCTGACGGCCAAACCGGAGGCCTTTGTGGCGCAGATGAATGAGTGATGTGCCGGAATGTGCGCTTGACTTTGCGGGGAAAGACCGTTATCTTAAAAGGGCAGAGATAAAAACACGTCCCGGTCGGTAGTCCGGGAGCGGTGTCAATGCGATTGATACCGTCAGTAACCTGCCTCCTTGGTTGTCCGTTCTTTGCAGGCAAACCAAAAGGAGGAATGGCAGATGGAAGTGTCCGCATCGAAACTGACCGTATTGTTTGAGGAGCCCTTTTGGGTGGGCATCTATGAGCGCCAGAGCGGCGGGGTGTACGAGGTGTGCAAGATCACCTTCGGCGCCGAGCCGAAAGAGCCGGAGCTCTACGCCTACTTCCTCAAAAACTGGGCAAACCTGCGGTTTACCCCCACCCTGCAGACCCAGGCCGCCGCCGTGCGGCGGCAAAACCCCAAGCGCGTGCGGCGCGAGATCGCACGCGCCCTGCAGCATCCCGGCATCGGCACCAAGGCGCAGCAGGCTTTGAAGCTCCAGCAGGAGCAGGCGAAGCAGGAGCGGCGCGCGCGTGCCCGCAGCCGGCGGGAAGACGAGGCGCAGCGTCAGTTTGCCCTGCGGCAGGAAAAGCGCAAGGAGAAGCACAGGGGTCACTAGCCTCTGTGCTTCCTTTCTTGGCAAGGGGAGAGATGACAAGCAGAAAAGGAGCAAAATATGGAGACGGAACGGTTGTTCATCCGCAAGCCGCAGCCCGCGGACGCCGCGCAGTTCCTGCCGATCCGCAACAGCGCGTATGTCCTGCGTTACAACGCCATGCGGGAAGTGGACCAGGCGGAGCTGGAAGAGGAACTGGCAAAGGCGGGGGAAGGGGCGTTTTACCTGGAGCTGAAAGCGACAAACCAGGTGATCGGCGCCATCGACTTGGAACCGGACACCCTGCGCCACAAGGTGGACTCAATTTGTATTTCCTACTATCTGGGCGAAGACTATGCGGGCAAAGGCTATATGAGCGAGGCGATGCTGGGCGTGATGCGGCACGCCTTTGGCACCCTGAGGCATGAGATCATGGCGCTGCGGGTCTTCGAGGGCAACGAGGCGTCCGTGCGCCTGGCAAAGCGGCTGGGCTTCGTGTATGAGGGCCGCCTGCGCCAGGCGGTGAAAGGATACGGCGACATCATTTACAACGACCTGCTGTTCTCGATGACGGCGGAGGAGTTTTTTCAGAAGTACGGGAGATAGGCGTGCGAACGTTCCCTGTGTGGGAGACGTTGGCGGGCGCCCCCTCATCCGTCTGATGCTGCGCATCAGCCACCTTCCCCCGCCGGGGGAAGGCAAACGCGGGCGGCAAGCCGCCCTGCTTCTAC
>CATXYA010000045.1 GCA_958403605.1 uncultured Oscillospiraceae bacterium | reverse complement strand
GCTGGTGTGCACGGCCCGGCGCATGCCCGCGGGGTTGCCCGCGCCGCACTGCTGGGCCACCACCACCGTGGCGCCGGAGGCGATGCCCACAAACAGGTTGACGATGACGTTGATGAGGGTGCCCGTGGCGCCGCCCACCGCGGCCAGGGCCTCCTTGCCCACGAAACGCCCCACGATGATGGCGTCCGCGGTGTTGTAAAGCTGCTGAAAAAACGTGCCCAGCAGGATGGGGAAAAAGAAAACAAGCAGCTGTTTCCAAATGACCCCCTCGGTGATGGGGTTCTCCAGCTGCCGCTGTCGTGGAACCATGAAAAACGCCTCCTCTTGCGCACTGCGCGAAACAAAATCATGATAGCACACTTGCCGCAAAATCGCTATGGGGCGGCGGGAGAAATCAGAAATTTTTTTGCGGGTGCGGCGCCGGGGACGGGAATGTGGTAAAATAGCGGGGAGGAGCCGGAAAAGCGGCGGAGGGAGGAAACCAGATGGACGGAAAACGGCGGGCGGACGTGCGCCCGGGGCAGACGGTGGACATCGTGCTCAAGGCCGACCAGCGCACGGGCAGGCTGACCCGCGGCGTGGTGCAGCGGCTGCTGACGAAAAGCGCCACCCACCCCCACGGCATCAAGGTGATGCTGGAGGACGGCCAGGTGGGCCGCGTGCAGCACATCGTGACGCCCGAGGCGGGCGGATAACGGCGGAATAAAGAGGAAGGACCCCGGCGGAGTGGTCTGAACAGACCCGGCAGAAACGGAAAAAGACGACGACCCCGCTATGGGGAGAAAGTAAAGTGAACTGCCCCAGATCGTGCTGTTTGCACAGTCTGGGGCAGTTTGCTTGGTCTCCGGGCCTTTTTGTTTGACGGTCACACCGCCCGGACGCTGTGGTTCATCTGCAAAGCGGGCTCAATGATGACCTCGCGGTTGGGCAGAGTGGGATCGGCGATACGGGAGAGGATGTACTTTGCGGCCTTTTCCCCGATGAGATAAGGGTTGAGGGTGGAGTGGCCCACGTCCACAAAAAACAGATCGCTGTTTTCGATGTTGCCGTAGGTGAGCAGCGAGACGTCCTCCGGCACCCGGATGCGGTTGGTGCGCAGGTATTTCAGCACGCCCAAGGCCAGCGTATTGTTGGTGGCCACGATGGCGGTGGGCCGGTCTGCCATGGACATAAAATGGCGGCAGCCCAAAAACCCATTGTCAATATTGAAGGACGTGCAGTCATAAAGGTAAGGATAGGTGTGATCCACGGTGACACCGATGCCCGCCATAGCCTCGGTGAAGCCGGCCAAACGCTCGCGCCCGGTGCTGACGAAGGATTCGCAGTTGATGAGGCCGATCTTGCGGTGGCCGTGCTCGATGAGGCACTGGGCCAGCGCCCGCACGCCCTCGCGGTTGTTGGAGCCGATATAATCGCCCCGGAAGGTGGGGGCGTCGATGCTGCGCTCGATAAGCACGATGGGCAGCTGGCGGCTGAACTCCACGATGGCGTCGTTGTTCAGATTGGTGGTGTTCAAAATCAGGCCGTCCACCTGGGAGCTGATCATGTGGTTGAGGTAATTGAGCTCCTGCTCCCGATTTTCATCGGTGCTGCAAATGATCATATTGAAACCGTTTTCACGCAGGATGGTCTCGATGACCTTAGCCATCGAAGTGAAATGGCCGTTGGAAATATCCGAGATCAAAAGGCCGATGGTTTTGGACGAGCTGGTACGCAGGCTGCGCGCAAAGGTGTTGGGCACATAGCGGCAGGCCTCCATAGCCTTTTTCACACGGACGGCGGTCTGTGTGTTGACGGCGGCTTCACCGTTCAACACGCGGGACACCGTGGAGACGGAGACGCCCGCCAACCGGGCGACATCACGGATCGTCGCAGACATGAAACAACGCCCTCCGATCTATTGATAGGCTTCTATGCCCTTAGTATAGAGACCGCGCGGCGCGTTTGTCAAGAGCGATGTGAGAAAAAAGATGAAAACGTTTCTATAGAAAATGATAAAAAGATAAAAGCAGCGGCGATATGCACAAAGAAAGTAAGGAAAATCAAGTGATTTTGAACTATTGACAAGCACAGAAAGGGCGATGTAGAATAAAGCCAAGATGAGAACGTTCCCAAAACAAGGTGATTTGCCATCCTTGTCCAGGTGGGAGCAGTTTTGGCGGGGAGGCATGGTCATGGTCAATTTTTATGGAAAAACGGGGAAAAAACTGCACATTTTACAGCTGACGAAGGGCGATTACCTGTTGGAGGAGATCCAAAAGGTGATCGATCAAGAACAAATCGTGAATGGTATCGTTACCACAGGGCTGGGCACGCTGGACCGATGTACGATGCATTCCGTCGTCACGCTGACGATGCCCGTGGAGAACCGCATGCGCACCTGGCAAGACGAGCCCATTGGGGTGGCGGCCATGAGCGGCATCATCGCCAACGGCCAGCCCCACATCCACATGGTGATCTCCACCTATACCGGGCGGGAACAGGCGTTCACCGGTCATCTGGAGCCGGGATGCCGGGTGCTGTGCCGCATGGAGGTGGCCATCCTGGAGCTGGAGGGCCTGGCGCTGGAGCGCGCGCTGGATGAAAACGGCGTGGAGATCCTGCGGCAAAGGGCGGGCGCGGCGCCCTGAGGCGGCGCGCAAAACAGGGAACGAGGGCGCGCGCCGCGCGCCCACAGTGAATTTGGACCCCAA
This sequence comes from uncultured Oscillospiraceae bacterium, assembly GCA_958403605.1. Lineage (GTDB taxonomy): Bacteria > Bacillota > Clostridia > Oscillospirales > Ruminococcaceae > Ruthenibacterium. Next base: position 5,887 of record CATXYA010000045.1, on the reverse strand, counting down.
CTGGAGAAAGGATGAAAAAGATGAACAAACAACACGGCAAACGGAGTTTCTCGCTGGGCCTGGCGCTGGCCCTGACGCTGTCGCTGCTGGCCGGCTGCGGCGGAGGCGGCGGAGGCACACAGGCCCCGGCAAGCAGCGGCGTGCCCACCTCGGACGCCCAGCCCATCGGCGTGTCGGAGTACACGGGGCAGGACATTTACCAGATCAACGGCGGCAAGGACGTGTCCATCCGCTTTTCCATGCCCGGCGGCACGGCGCTGGTGTCCTGGTGGCTGTATGAAGAGGCGGTGGAGGCTTTCCAAAAGGATTATCCCAACGTCAAAGTGACGGTGGACGGCTCCGGCGACACCACCCAATGGCGGCAGAACGCAGCGGTGGAATTTGCCGGGTCCGACGCGCCCAATTTGTCCTGGTGCGTGCCGTCCTACGCCAATTCCTTCATCGGCGACGGCCTCATCATCGACTGGCGCGACGTCTATTCCCAGGAGCGCTATGCCTACTTCACGGAGTTTTTGCCTGAATACGTGCGGGAAAACGTGGCCGACGCCGAGGGCCGCCTGCCGTTTTTGCCCCACGAGGGGCAGATCGGCAGCGTGTACTACAACAAAACGCTGTTTGCGGAGCACGGCTGGCAGGTGCCCGAGACCTTTGACGAGCTGCTGGCCCTGTGCGACGAGATCAACGCGGCGGGCATCGCGCCCTTTGCCACGGGCGGCGCGGATTTCCGCTACGCCTGGCTGAACACCCAGCTGATGGTGAACGTGTGCGGCGTGGAAAAGACCAAGGCCCTGGCCACCTCCGCGTTCGACCAATGGGGCAGCGCGGAATACGGCTTCCCCACGGCGATGGAAAAGCTGCAGCAGCTCATCGACCACAAGTTCTTCTACCAGGGCATCAACGGCCTGTCCACCGCGGTAGATGAGCCGCGGCTGCTCATCGAGGGCAAAACGGCTATGGCCTATGAGGGCATCTGGCGCATCGCGGCCTATATCACTAACAGCGACAAGGAATGGGTGGAAGAAAACCTGGGCGCGTTCCCCTTCCCGGCCATCACCGATTGCCCGGACGGCGACCCCGACGCGGTCATCGGCGGCACGCCCGCGGGTTATCTGATCATCACCGACCAGACGGACGCCCAGAAAGAGGCCTGCCTAGAGTTGTGCAAGTACCTGACCAGCCAGAAATATATGAGCCAGCTCATCGAGAATGGCTACTCCATCCCCGCGGGCGATGTCAAATACGACGAAAGCAAGGTGCCCGCCGTCACCAACGAATGCTATCAGCGCTACCTGGCGGCCAAGACCACCATCGGCCCCATGGACGGCCTCACCTCCAAGCCGGAGATCGATGCCACGCTGAAAAAGGAGATCTACCCCATGGTCATCGACGGCAAAATGACGGTGGACGAGGCCGTGGCCCGCATGGACGAACTGGGCAAGGCCTCCATGGACTGAGCAAAAAGGCGCCGGAGGCGGGCAGGCGGGCGGACGCCCCCTGCTTTCCCCGGGCGCCAATGGCCCGGGCCGCCCACTGGCGCCCGGTACATCCCGGAAAGGAGCTGACGGCATGAAAAAGCCGAAGATCCGGCAAAATGAGCTGTCGGTACGCATCAAGATCGGCAGCAGGTGGGGCACGTGGGTGATCCTGGCGCTGATGCTGGTGCTGGCGGCCATCACCTTATGGCCCATCCTGTGGCTGCTGATGTCCTCGCTGAAAACGGGGGACGAGCTGACGGCCAACCCCTAGGGCCTGCCGCAGGAGCCCGTGTTCGCCAACTATTATAACGCGTGGGTGAAGTCCCGCCTGGGCGTCAATATCCTCAACAGCGTCCTGGCCATGGCCGTATGCGTGGGCACAACCATCGTGTGCTCGTCCACCATCGCCTACGTGGTGTCGCGCCTGAATTTCAAGGGGCGCAGCGCCGTGTTCTACTTCGTCATCGCGGGCATGATGGTGCCGGTGCACAGCATGGTGATCCCCATTTACCTGAACACGCTGGACCTGGGGCTGCAAAACAACCTGATCGTGCTGGGGCTCATCTACGCGGCGTTCCGCATTCCGTTTTCGGTGTTTATCCTGGAGGGCTTCATGGTGGGCATCCCGCGGGAGCTGGAGGAATGCGCCACCGTGGACGGGTGCAGCGTGTGGGGCTGCTTTTTGAAGATCATTTTCCCGCTGACGCGGGACGGGCTGATCACCATCGGCATACTGGCGGCCATGTCCGCCTGGAACGAACTGCTGGTGGCCTCGCTGCTGCTGAAGCGGCCCGAGCTCAAAACGCTGACCATCGGCCTGCGGGCCTTCGTGACGGAGCAGCAGCTGGAGATGCCCCAGCTGTTTGCCGGGTTGTTCATCGCCTGCCTGCCGTGCCTGATCGCCTATGCGCTGGCGTCGGAAAAAATGATCAAGGGCATGACGATGGGCGCGGTAAAGGGGTGAATGACGATGCGGCTGGAGAAAAAGAAAAAATGGTGGATCCTGCTGTCGTTCCTGGCGCCGGGGCTGGCGCTGTACACCGTGCTGCTGGTGTGGCAGGTGTTCGACGCGTTCAAGCTGTCGCTGTATGAGTGGGACAGCATCACCACCAAGCATTTCGCGGGGCTGAAAAACTACGCCTGGCTGCTGACGGACGGCAATTTCCTCAATTCCCTGAAGCTGACGCTCATCTATATGGTGGCCACCACGCTGGGGTCGCTGGTGATCGGCTTCACCTTCGGATATTTCATCTACGTGGGGCTGCGGGGCTCCAAGGGCTTCCGCGTGGTCTACTTCATTCCCACGGTGCTGTCCGGCGTGGCCGTCAGCTATATTTGGAAATACCTGTTTTCCCCGGACATCGGCATCACCCGGGGGCTGATGGCAATGCTGGGCTACGGCGAGAACATCAGCCCGCTGGGCGTGCCGGAGACGGCCTTTGCCGCCAGCATCTTTGTGGCGCTGTGGAGCAGCATCGGCATCCAGGTGATGATGTTCAACTCGGCCTTCAACAACATCTCGGAGGAGGTGCTGGAGTACGCGGCGCTGGACGGATGCACCGGCTGGCGGCTGGTGCGCTATATGATCATGCCCCTGTCCTGGGACGTGGTGAAGATGATCCTGATCCTGAAGGTGATCGACGCGTTCCGCGCGTTCGACCTCATCTTTGTGATGACGCAGGGCGGGCCGTACCATTCCACCGAAACACTGCCCATGTACATGTACCTGGTGGCATTTGAAAACCTGGAGTTTGGGCGCGGCAACGCCATCGCAGTGGCCATTTTCCTCATCTGTATGGTGATCACGGTGCTGCTGCGGAAAATACTGAAAAAACCGCTGGCGTAAAGCCTGTGACGGGCTTTGGCGGAAAAGGAGAAACGCATGATGCAAAACGTCGTGGTGGTGGGGGCGGGCATGATGGGCAGCGGCATCGCCGCCGTGGCCGCCCTGGCCGGAAACAAAGTCACCCTGGTGGATCAGACGCCGGAGGGCGCGTCGCGGGGCCGGGAAAAGGCCCTGGCCTGCGTGCGGGAGCTGCGGGAAAACGGCCTGGCGGACGCCGGGGCGGACGCTGCCGCCGCGCTGCGGTGCGAGACAGATCTGGCCCTCGCCGTGCAGGGGGCGCAGCTGGTCATCGAGGCCATCTATGAGGACCTGCCCGCCAAGCAGGCCCTGTTTCAAACACTGGACACGCTGCTGCCCGCCGCAGTGCCCCTGCTGTCCAACACCTCGGGCCTGCGCATCACGGACATCGCCGCCAAGGCGGCGTGCCATCCCGAGCGCACGATGACCGCGCACTTCTGGCTGCCCGCGCATCTGGTGCCCCTGGTGGAGGTAGTGCTGTGGGAGCGCACGGACCGCGCCCTGGCGCAGCGCGTGCGCGCCGAGCTGGCGGCCTGGGGCAAGCAGCCCGTGATCGTGAACCGGGACCTGCCGGGCCAGCTGGCCAACCGCATCCTGCAGGCCATCATCCGCGAGGCGGCCAACATCGTGGACATGGGCCTGGCCAGCGCCGCGGACGTGGACACCGCCATCAAAGCGGGCATGGGCATCCGCTTCCCCGCCTGGGGCCCGCTGGAGCATGTGGATGCCGTGGGGCTGGACCTGTGCCTTTCGGTGCAGGAAAACGTGCTGCCCGGCCTGAGCGCGGATACCGGAAACCCCGCCATGCGCCGCCTGGTGGAGCAGGGAGCGTTGGGAAGCAAAACGGGCCGCGGCTTTTATGATTGGACAGAGCGGGATATGGACGCCCTGGCGGCTCAGCGGAACGCTTTTATCATCGCGGCGCGCAAAGCGCTGCAGGGTGACCCAGAAACCAACAAAACGAGAGGATGAAAACCATGGAAAAACGAACGATCCACCTGTGGGAGCTCCAGGAACTGGAGCTGGAGGCAGCAGAGGAATATGCCAATCCCTATACGGAGGTAACGGTGTGGGCCGATTTGCAGGGCCCCGGCTTTGCCAAACGCGTCTTTGGCTTTTGGGACGGCGGCCGGACCTTTCGTATCCGCATGACGGCCACGGCGCCCGGCCTGTGGACCTATATGACGGGCGCCAGCGTACAGGACGCGGGGCTGTGCGGCAAAACGGGCGGCTTTGTAGGGATCGATTGGACAGAAGAGGAAAAAGCAGAAAACCCCACCCGCCGCGGGATGGTGGTCGCCACGCCCAACGGCCATGCCATGCAGTACGCCGACGGCACGCCCTTTGTGATGGTGGGCGACACCTGGTGGGGTCTGGCCACCGACCGCTATCCTTGGGTGGACGACGAGGAGGAGCGGCCCATCGGCCCGGGCATGAGCATCAAGGACATGGCGCGCCAGCGCCGCCGGCAGGGTTATAACACCGTGGGCATGATCGCCGGATTCCCCACCTGGGCCAACGATGGCAAGGATGCCTGGCTGATGCTGGACGACGGCCATGAGACCACCATCCGCAACGCCTGGACGGTGGACGGCTCGGCATCTCTGGGCTGCCGCGGCAAGGTTGCCGCCTGTAAGGACATGGTAAACGAGGGCGGCCGGCCCTTCCTGTTCCCCGGCCGGGTGCCCAGCTATGAGGATGTGGTGCCGGATTATGACCGCATCAACCCCGCCTATTTCCAGGTGCTGGACAAAAAGATGGATTGGCTGAACGCCAACGGCTTCACCGTCTTCATTGAGGCGCTGCGCCGCGACTGCTCCAAGACCTGGAAGTATTATTACGACTGGCCCCTGGTGTATACCCGGTACCTGCAATATTTGTTTGCGCGCTATCAGGCCAACAACTGTATGTTCAGCCCCATCCACTTCGACATCCGCGAGTTCAACGAGCCCATCAACCTGTTCATCGACACCTACGGCGCGCCGCCCTTCGGCACGCTGATGGGCACCAACGCCTCGCCCAGCACGCTCATCAACTTCGGCGGCCCGGACGAACAGCACTGGCTCACCTTCCATCAGCTGGGCAATTGGCGTGAGCACGAATTTTATTGGTATCTCACCGACGCCTTCCACGCCGAGCCCGCGTGCCCGTCCATCAACGGCGAGCCCTATTATTCGGGCCACCCGGAAACGGGCTTGAAAGTGGATGAGAACGGCGACTTCGTCAGCACCCTCAACACCATGACCACCGACGACCCCGAGGACCATATGAACTGCCGCACGGGCTATTACGGCAGTGTGCTCTCCGGCGCGCTGGGCGGCATCCTGGCGGGCTTTGAGGGCGGCTGGGGCGCCAACGTGGAGGAAAACAACCTCTATAATATCTGGGATACGATGACCTTCCCCGTCAGCAGCCAGGTGCGCTATTTCCGCGATTTCCTGCTGTGCGAGGGACGGCGCTATCAAGAGCTCGTGCCCAACGCCGAGCTGGTGACGCCAAACAAAACGGGCGATCCCTACAGCTACCGCGGCTGGGCCTATGCCGCCGC
>CATXYA010000044.1 GCA_958403605.1 uncultured Oscillospiraceae bacterium | reverse complement strand
AAGCAGGGCGGCTTGCCGCCCGCGTTCGCCTTCCCCCGGTGGGGGAAGGTGCTGAGCGCAGCGAAGCGGATGAGGGGGCGCCCGCGTACCTCCCCGCCCGCGCGGGGGCTTGGGGGCGAAAGCCCCCATTGGAATCGGCCCCGCGGGCCAATGCGTAGCATTGAGCGAACGTTATGGTGCCAAGTGCTGTTAGTGAGCGTGCCCGTGGGGCTCACCTTATTTAGCGTGGGGGTTGCCAGGGGGCCTCGCAATGCCCCCTGGCGGCTCTTTGTTTCTTTCTCACCTTGAGAAAAAAAGTCACCTCGCGATGCTGCGAAGCAGCGAGCAGGATACAGGAATGTTTCCTGATATTTCCTTTGACGCTCCACCGAATTACTTTTGTATGAAAGGATCCTTCAGTTGATGACATTGCCCCGGTGGGGGAAGGTGGACGGCGCTTCGCGCCGGACGGATGAGGGGGCGCGCTGGAACGTTGCTCATGCGGCGGGGTTTGGGGCGAAGCCCCATTTGGAATCAAGAGGCGGCGGCACGCCGCCTGCCTTAAGCGATGAGGGCGCGCGCAGGGGCCTCCCTCCACGCGCAGCCGCGTTCTCACCCTTCCTTTTCCGCGGGGCGGATGTCCTCCCGCAGGAACTTTTTCTGCTCCGGCGGTAGGTCCAGGCCCAGGGTGCCGCCGGGGTTCATGATATTGTCCGGATCGAAATGCTGTTTCAGCGCGCGGATGACGTCGTACTCGTTCACGCCCACGCTGCCCTCCAGCCAGGGGCCGAACATTTTGCCGATGCCGTGGTGGTGGCTCATGGCCGCGCCGGAGCGCTGGATGGCGTCCAGGATGCCCGCGTGATAGGCGCGGTACTCCTCGGGGTCGCTCATTTTGGCGATGAAGATCCAATACAGGTTCGCGCCCTGGGGATAGACGTGGCTCATGTGGGTCATGCAGATGGTGTGGGGGCGGCTTTTGCAGTATTCCCGCACCGATTTGTGCACGGCGCTCATGTTGCTCCAGTTGACGCTGCACTCCATGGTGTCCGTGACGAGGCCGAAGTCCTGCATGGAATCGCGCATAAAGGGGTCGCTGAAGCGCCCCTTTTCCCAGCCGCGGGTGACGTAGCCGGTGAGGCTCATGCCGCCGAAGCGGTGGGCCACCTGCTTCATCACCCTGGCGCAGTTTTTGGAAAAGCCCTTTTCGCCGTTGGTGAAGCCCAGGTAGAGGCACATTTCGCCCTCCCGGAAGCCCTTGAGCTTGAACAGCTGCATCAGCGGCGTCTCGTCCACGCCGTACAGCCGCAGCATGATGCCCGTCTCCTCGGGGTCGGACAGGCGGAACACCGAGGGGTGCCCGGCCTCGCACTGCATCATTTCCCGCGCGGCGGCCTGGGCCGTCTCCCAATCACGGAACATGAAGGAGAACCGCTTGACCGTCTCCGGCATGTGGCGGAACACCTTCAGCGTCACGTGGGTGAGCACGCCGAAGGCGCCCTCGCCGCCCATCATGATCTGCCCCAGGTCCGGCCCGGTGGCCTTGCGGGGGTAGGTGTCGGTTTTGATGTTGCCCACGGGCGTGGCGTACTCCTGCGCCAGCACGATGTCGCTGATGCAGCCGTAATAGGTGCTGTTTTGGCCCGCGCCGCGGGTGACCACCCAGCCGCCCACGGAGGAGTACTCAAAGCTCTGCGGGAAATGGCCGCAGGTGTAGGCGCGTTTGGCGCCCAGCTGCTGGGGCGCGTTGTTCAGCGTCTCCTCCAGCTTGGGGCCGCTCATGCCCGCCTCCACGGTGATGGTCTGGTCCACCTCGTTGAAGGCGACCACCTTGTTGAAGCGCAGGCGCATGTCCAGCGAGATGCCGCCCTTCATGCACTCCACGCCCCGCGTCACCGAGGAGCCGCCGCCGTACACGTACAGGGGGATCTTCTCTTTGCTGCAGAAAGCGACGATCTGCTCGATCTGCTCTTTTGTGTCGGGATACAGCACGGCGTCCGGCACGTTTTCCACAATTTTGTTGCGCAGGCGCAAAATGTCGTACATCGTCTTGCCGTAGGCCACGGAGAGGCGGGCGTAATCGTCCGTGCGCAGGTACTCTTCGCCCACGATGTCCCGCAGGGCCGCCAGCTGGGCCTCCGTCAGGCAGATGGGCAGATCGAAGTGCACCTCGTCCAGGCCCAGGTCCTCGGTGTAGTGGTCAAAATCCGCGTCTGTGAGCGCGAAGGTCTCCTTCACCATCTTGTAAAGGGTCTCCTTCGGCACCTTGATCTGGTCGGGCCGTCCCCATTTGAAAATGGAGCGGTAAGATTTGGGGGAATACTCCCCGCGGTACCATTGCGGCTCAAAGCCGCGGTAAGGTTTCGACATGGCCGGCGCCCTCCTTCAGCTGTTGTTCTTTTTTGTAAAGCGGCACCAGCCGCGGGAAAATTTTCTGGAAGATCTCGCTGTAAAGCCCCTCGTAGACGGCGTGGGCCTGCGCGTCGGGCGCAAAGGTATCGGCGGTGTGCACCATGCCCGCGGCCGCGGCGGCCATGGAGGGGTACACGCCCTTGGCCACAAAGGCCACCATGCTGCTGCCCAGGCCGCTGGCCTCGTGCGTCTGGATGCGGTGCACCGGCAGGCCGAACATATCCGCCGTGATCTGGCAGATCTCGGCGCTTTGCGCGCCGCCGCCCGCCACGTACAGGTCCCGCACCACGTAGGCCCCGCGCTTTTCGATGGTGCGCAGGCCGTCCATCAGCGCAAAGTTGATGCCCTCGATCACCGCGCGGTACAAATGGATGCGGGTGTGGGCGTCCGAAAAGCCGATGATGGCCCCCCGGGCCGTGGGCATAGCCACGCCGGGCGTGAAATAGGGCTGGAAGATGAGGCCGTCGCACCCCGGCGGGATCTCCGACAGGCGCTTGTTGAGCAGCTCCTCGGCAGAGACGCCCTGCTCGCGCGCCAGCGCCTGCTCGTGGCTGGCGAACTCCCGCTTGAACCAGGACACCAGCCAATAGCCGCGGTAGATCTGCACCTCGGGGTTGTAGTGCGCCTTCATGACGGCGGGATAGGCGGGGATGAAGGGCAGCGGCTCCATGTACTGGCTGGTGGTCAGCTGCACCGTGGCCGTGGTGCCGAAGCTGACGGCGGCCTTGTCCGGCGTCAGGCAGGAAAGGCCCAGCGTCTCGCACCCCTTGTCGGACCCGGTGGCGATGAGCTCCATGCCCGCGGGGATGCCCGTGGCTGCGGCGGCCTGCGGCGTCACCAGGCCCACGGCCTCGCCCGGCTCCACGATGGTGTACAGCTTTTCCGGCTCGATGTCGAAGATGCAGCGGCGCAGGTCCGACAGGCGCATCCAGCGCCGCTCCTTGCTGTCGTAGGGGATGTGCCCCACCAGGTTGGCGCAGCTGTCCACGTAGGCGTCCGTGAGGCGGTAGTTGAGGTAGGCCGACAGCATCAAAAACTTGTGCGTCTTTTTCCAGATCTCCGGCTGGTTTTTCATGATCCAGTTGCAGGCGGACATGCGCCGCTGCAGCTTGACGGAATCGTACATGCCCACCGCCAGAAACGCGGCCTTGGTGGGCGCGGGGATGCGCGGCAGGCCGTGGGCCTCGCGCTTATCCAGCCACAAAATGGCGTTGCGCAAGGGCCGCCCCTCGATGTCCACGCACACGCAGGTGTCGCGGATGGTGGTCAGCGTCACGGCGATGATGCGCTGCCACAGCGGCCCGGCCTTGTCCCGCAGCGCCCGGCTCACCTCGCACAAGGACTGCCAATAAAATTCGGGGTCCTGCTCGGCCCAATCGGGCTCTGGGGAAACGTAGGGCGTCTCGTAGCGCTTTTGCACCTTTTCCACGATGCTGCCCGCCGGGTCCACCAGCAGGGCGCGGGCGCTTTGGGTGCCCATGTCGAAGGTCAGGATCAGGGGGGAAGCTTCCATCACGGCGCCTCCTGTTCCAGATCGCAGGTGGCGATGACGGCCACGCCCGTGCCCGCCACGTCCGCCAGCACCGTTTGGCCGCAGCGCACCGGCGCCGCCACCCGCAGCCCCGCCAGGTCGGCCATGGCCGCGCCCAGCAGCTCTTTCGGGATCTCCCCGTCCGTGCGCACCGGCAGCATGGGCAGCGCCGCGCCCGCCGTGTGCACGGTGGTGGTGAGGGTGCGCATGGGGTGCGTCAGCTCCGCCCTGGCAAAGGCCGCGCCCTTGGGGCACAGGTTGCCCTGCACGGTGATGTCGTCCCCCTCACGGCGCACCGTCAGGCGGCAGCCGTTGGGGCAGACGATACAGACCAGCTCTTTTTCCATCTCACGGCGCCTCCTTTAAGCAGATCGTGACCCGGCTGCCCTCGTGCAGGCCGCAGGCGGAGAGGTCCACGCACAGGCGCTCCATCTCCGGCGGGCGCAGGGCCCGGTAGGTCTTGGTGTATATTTCCCGGCCGTCCGCCTGCAGCACCAGGCGGGTCTTGCCCCGCTCCTCTTTGGCGCGGAAAAACAGCACGGTCTCATTCAGCGGTCCGCTTGTATCCAGGCGCTGGGGCACGCAGTACAGCAGGCTGTTGTCGGCCTCCACCTGGGCCAGCGCCCGGCGGCCTCCCGCCCAGGCGGCCGCGGCGCGCCCCGCGCCCTCGCCGCTCTCGGACACATAGTCCACCAGGTCGTTCACGTGCAGCGCGTTGCCGCAGGCGAAAACACCATCCACCAGCGTTTGATACGCCTGGTCGCACACCGGGCCCTTGGTCTTGGGGTCCAGCGGCACGTCCAGCCGCTCGGCCAGCTCGTTCTCCGGGATCAGCCCCACCGAGATCACCAGCCCGTCGCAGGCGATGCACTCCTCGGTGCCCGCAATGGGCTGCATGGCCCCGTCCACCTGCGCCACCTCCACGGCCTCCAGCCGCTGGCGGCCAAACACGCGGGTGACGGTGTGGCTGGTGTACAGGGGGATGCCGAAATCGTCCAGGCACTGGCTGATGTTGCGCGCCAGGCCGCTGGGCGTGGGCTTGGCCTCGTACACGCCCACCACCTGGGCGCCCTCCAGCGTCAGGCGGCGCGCCATGATGAGGCCGATGTCGCCCGAGCCCAGGATGACGCAGCGCCGCACGGGCAGCTTGCCCAACAGATTGGTGTAGTGCTGCGCCGTGCCCGCCGTGTACACGCCCGCGGGCCGGGTGCCGTGGATGGCCACCTGCCGGGCCGTGCGCTCGCGGCAGCCCGTGGCCAGCACCAGGCTTTTCATCTCGATCTTTCGCAGGCCCTGGGCCGTCACCAGCGCGGCGGCAAAGCCGTCCTGCGTTTTCGTCAGCTCCGTGGCGAAGCTGCGCAACGCCACCTGCACCGGGGAGGCCTTCACCTGATCGATGAAGGCCTGGGCGTACTCCGGCCCGGCCATTTTGCGCCCGAAACGCACCAGCCCAAAGCCGTCGTGGATGCACTGCTTCAAAATGCCGCCCAGGCGCTCCTCCCGCTCGATCAGCAGCACCGAGGCGCCCGCCTGCTGCGCGGCCAGCGCTGCCGCCAGCCCCGCGGGGCCGCCGCCCAGCACCGCCACGTCGAACCATTCGCTCTTCATCTGCCCGCGCCCCCTTCCTTGGTGCCGCCCACCAGCAGCTGTGAGCCGTCGCCGCTTTTTTTCACCTGCTCCAGCGGGATGCCCCGCTCCTGGGCGATCAGCTGGGTCACCAGGGGGCCGCAGAAGCCACCCTGGCAGCGGCCCATGCCGGGCCGCACCCGGCGCTTGACGCCGTCCACCGTGTCGCAGGGCACCGGGCGGCGCAGCGCGTCCAAAATTTCGCCCTTGCTCACTTCCTCGCAGCGGCAGACGATGACGCCGTAATCCGGGTTTTGGCGGATGAGGGCGTCGCGCTGCTCCGGCGGCAGCTGGGCCGGGCGCGGGATGGGCGCCCGCACGGGGTCGAACGCGGGGTTTTCCGGCGCGCCGCCCAGCAGCTCCACGGCCATTTTCGCCACGTCCTGGGCGATGGCGGGCGCGGCGGTGAGCCCCGGCGATTGGATTCCCGCCGCGTGCACCAGGTTTTTGGCGGCGCGGCCCTTTTCGATGACGAAATCCTCTTCATACGTGGGCGCGCGCACGCCCGTGAAATAGGTGATGATCTCCCCCTGGGACAGGGTGGGCAGCGCGTGGCCCTGCTTTGCAAAGGTGGCCGCCACGCTGGCGCGCTCGGTGGAAAAATCCTCCTTATTGGGCGTCTCCACGGCGTCCGGCCCCACCAGGACGTTGCCGTCCACGGTGCTGACGATGCCGCCGCCCTTGGTGTGGGCCTTTTTGGTGTCCGCGGTGCCCAGCAGGGACAAAATGGTGTGCACCTTGCGGGCCGCCTTTTTGTCGAGGATGGCGTTGGTGCCCTTGCGCGGATGGATGGAGAAAAAGCGGTCGCCCGCCATCTCCGCCACGTCCTCGCTGAACACGCCCGCCGCGTTCACCACCACCCTGGCGGTGCAGGTGCCGCGGTTGGTGTGCAGGGCCGTGATGCGCCCGTTTTCCATCTCCATGCCGGTGACGGCGGTGTCCAGGCTGAGGCGCACGCCGTTTTGCACGGCATTTTCCGCATAGGCGATGGTGAGGCCGTAGGGGCACACCACCCCCGCCGTGGGAAAGGCCAGGGCACACTGCATCTCCTGCGAAAAGCCCGGCTCCCGGCGCAGGGCCTCGGCGCGGCTCAAGGCCTCGCAGGGCACGCCCATGCGCAGCCAGTACAGCCGCAGCAGCGGCAGCAGCGGAGCCATCCAGCGGTACGGCAGGCCCAGGATCTGCCCGGTGCGGCGGAAGGGCACGCCCAGCTGGCGGCACACCTCATCGTACATGGCGTTGCCCCGGCGGTTGTATTCCTGCTTCCGGGTCCCTTTTTTCAAATCGATGCCCGGATGCACCATGCCGTCGTTGCGGCTGGAGGCGTGCAGGGCCACGTCGTGCTCTTTTTCCAGCAGCACCACCCGCAGCTGCCAGCGGGACAGCTCCCGCGCCACGGCGCAGCCCACTACCCCCGCGCCGATGACCGCCACGTCGAACTGCGCGCCCGCCAGCGCGTCGTCCCGCAGCTGCGGCAAAACGGTGGCCGGGCGCTCCTCGCCCGTGCAGCGGATGCGGTTCACCACGCTCCAGCGCTTGGGCGCGGCGCACAAACGCCCGGCGTCCACCACCTGCTGCCAGGCGGGCAGCGCGCCGTCCAGCGTCAAAACACCCTGCGCCAGCGAGGCCGTCACCGCGCCGCCGAAGGCGGCGTCCAGCTTCTTTTGTACGTTTTTCAGCGGGTCCATGCGGCTTCCTCCCTCCATGTCGGCCAGCTGGCCGACTTGACCTAAACCCAGTGTAAGCCCCCGCGGTGCGAAAGTCAACGCCCGAGGGGCCGAAGGCGCCGCCCATCACGGAGAAAAAAGCGCGCGCCGACTGTGCAAAATAGACAAAGAGGGCCGCTTAAAGCCCCGCGAAGACGTCGTTGTAAGAGCATTTCAGCACCCGGCACAGCGCGGCCAGCTCGCTGACGCGGATGTTGTAATCCCCGCGCTCGATATGGGCGTAAAAATCCCGCGACATGTTGACGCCCTGCGTTTGTAACTGTGCCGCCACCTGTTCCTGCGTGTACCCCGCCGCCTGCCGCAGCCGCCGCAGGTTGGCCCCCAAGCAGCGGTCCTGCTTGATTTTCTGCTCCATCGTTCTCTTCCTCCTTTTAATTTGTGTGACATTTCACACATTCCCTCTTGATTATAAGGAAAGAATCCTTTAAAATAGTGTGGCATACCACACATCCGGAGCAGGAAACTTCCGGCGGCAGCACCGCGCCGCGGCGCCGCAATTGACGGCCTTTTCCAAAACGGGTATACTGGTACAATCAGACGAACACGGAAGGGTGTGGGCAGCATGGCGGCGCCGCTGAACGCGAACGTGAAAGAGACCATCCTGCAGGCGGCGGCCCAGCTGCTGCGCCAGACGAGCTTCGACAACATCACCCTGGCGCAGATCGCCGCCACGGCGCACATCAGCAAGGGCACGCTCTATTATTATTACAGCAGCAAGGACGACATTCTGTTCGACGTGGCGGAAAAATACCTCTCCTCCCTGCTGGACGAGCTGCTGCAATGGGTGGACAACCGGGAAAAGGACACCAGCCTGCCGCGCCTGTTCCGCTTTGTGCTGGAGCGCGGCGCGGACGACGCCTTCGGCAACCTGCGCCTGTATCTCATTGGGGCCAGCGTATCCGGGCAGGACGCGCTGCGGCAGAAATACATCGAGCTGTACGCCCAATTCCAGCAGACGCTGGCCACCCGGCTGGCCCAGCGCGCGCCGGGGGCCGAAAGCGGTTATTTGGCGTGGCTGATCTTGCTGCTGGCCGACGGGCTGCTGGTGCAGCGCCAGCTGGACAACCCCGTTTTCCGGGACGAGGGCTTTTCCCGCCGCCTGGCCGCCACCCTGGCCCAGCTGGCGGAGGGGAGCGGCGGGGCGGAGGAATAAAGGCGGAGGCGTTTTGCATGGGGAAAGTGCGTGGGCGCCCCCCATCCGTCCGGCGTTGGCATAGAGGGCAGGCGCGCCGGCGCCCCCTCATCCGTCAGCCGCTTTGCGGCTGACACCTTCCCCCACCGGGGGAAGGCAACGCGGGCGGCGTCCCGCCGCCCTGCTTTT
>CATXYA010000043.1 GCA_958403605.1 uncultured Oscillospiraceae bacterium | reverse complement strand
CCCGTGTGCCCGCCATCCGCTCGAACAGACGCAGGTAAGCGGCCGTATCCATTCTGTCGTAAAAGCCTTCGTCCGCACGCACGAAGCCAACGCTGCGCCCGCTTCGGGCCAGCTCCGCGCGCAAAGGCGCGCAAAGCTCCGGCGCACACTCGAAGTTCACGGCACAGCCGCCGCCTTTCAGCAGCAGTTCCCGGGCTGCGTGCGGCAGCGCCGCACTGCTTTCCATGTCAGCTTTCCTCCCCGATCCGTTCCAAAAACGCTTTGCCGTAGGCGTCGGCCTTTTTGCCGCCCACGCCCGGCACCTTCAAAAATTCAGCCATCGTGCGCGGCTTTTGGGCGCTCATGGCGCGCAGCGTCGCGTCGGTGAAAATAACGAACGCAGGCACGCCCGCGCGCTTTGCGAATTTCAAACGCAGTTCCTTCAGGCGCTCGAACAGCGCCATATCCGCGGGCAATGCCGCCGTGCTCTCGTGGGCGCGGGGTGCCTCCCTGGCCACGCGCAGCGTGACGGTGCCGCCGTATTCCAGAAATTCCAGCGCGGGCGCCCCAAGTGAAAGCGTGGGATACTGCCCCGCTGCCTGTTCCAGATAACCCGCGGCCGTAAGGTGGTTGAAGATCGCGCGCAGCCGCGCGGCGGAAACACTGCGCAGGCGGCCATAGCCGTCGGCACGCTCCAGCCGGTGGCGCAGCACGCGCTCGCTCTCGCTGCCGCGCAGTGCGTCGATGACAGTGGCCGCGCCCAGCGGGTAGCGCAGGTCCCTCAGGAACAGGAAGATGATGCGGGCCTCGCCGCTCACGTCCACCTTTTCCGTCTGTGTGCTGCACACCGAGCAGTTGTCGCAGTGTTCGGGCGCGTTCTCGCCGAAATAGCGCAGCAGATACGCCCGCAGGCAGCTGCCGGAATGGCAGTAAAATGTCATACGGCGCAGCCGTTCCTCGTCCTTCTCCCGTACCAGGCGGCGCGTTTCCTCGTCCAGCGCGTCGTTTTCATCGTCCTTTTCAATAAAAAACCGGTTCGTCACCACATCCTTGCCGCCATACAGCAAAATGCAGTCCGCCGGCTGGCCGTCGCGGCCCGCGCGCCCGGCCTCCTGGTAATAGCTCTCGATGTTTTTTGGCATGTTGTAATGCAGCACAAAGCTGACATTGGATTTGTCGATGCCCATGCCGAAAGCGTTCGTCGCCACCATCACCCGCGCTTCGTCATACAAAAACGCGTCCTGGTTGCGCTGGCGCTCGTCCGCCGAAAGGCCCGCGTGATAACGCGTGGCCGCGTAACCGTCAGCCCGCAGCTTTTCGCACACCTCTTCCACGGTCTTGCGCGTCAGGCAGTACACAATGCCCGAAGCGCCCGTGTGGGCCGCCAGATACCGTGTGACGGCCGCGTATTTGTCCCGCGGCTCCTCTACACCAAAATACAAATTCGGCCTGTCGAAGCCCGTCACCACGGTTACAGGGTCCGCGAGGCCCAGCAGGCGCACGATATCCTCCCGCACCTCGCCCGTGGCCGTGGCCGTAAACGCCCCCACCACGGGGCGGCGGGGCAGCGTTTCCAGAAAGCGGGCGATATCCAGATACCCGGGGCGGAAATCCTGCCCCCACTGAGACACGCAGTGGGCCTCGTCCACACACACCATGCTGATGTTCATGCCCTGCGCAAAATTCTGAAAGCGCGGCGTGAACAGCCGCTCGGGCGCGACGTAGATGATTTTATACACACCTTCCATGGCGTTGGCTATGGCCTTCGCCGTCTGCCCCTCCGTCAGGGAAGAGTTCAGGTATGCAGCGCGCACGCCGCTTTGCACCAGCGCGTTCACCTGGTCCTTCATCAGGCTGATGAGCGGCGACACCACCAGCGTGATGCCCGGCAGCAGCAGCGCGGGCAACTGGTAGCACATGGATTTGCCCGCGCCCGTGGGCATGATGCCCATGGCGTCGCGCCCCTGCAAAAGCGCGTCGATGAGCTGCTCCTGCCCGGGGCGAAAACCCTCGTAGCCGAAAACAGATTTGAGCAACGCGCGTTTTTCACTCACCGGTTGTGCTTCCATTCCAAAAATTCCTCGTAAGTGCCCGTGCGGTCCAGACAGCCCGGCTCGCCCAGCGGCAGCTCGATGATGCGGTTCGCGATCTCATCGATGAACTGGTGGTCATGGGACGAGAAAAGCAGGTTGCCGGGAAAGCGCGCCAGGCCGTCGGCCAGCGCCTGGATGCTCTCCAGGTCCAGATGGTTGGTGGGCTGGTCCAGCAGCAGCACGTTGGCGTGGCCCATCATCATGCGGGAGAGCATGCACCGCACCTTCTCGCCGCCGGAGAGCACCGCGGCGGGCTTGTACACCTCGTCACCGGAAAACAGCATGCGCCCCAAAAAGCCGCGCAGGAAGGTCTCGGTGGGGTCGGGGCTGTACTGGCGCAGCCACTCGATGAGATCGCCCTCGAAGCCCTCAAAGAAGGGGGAATTGTCCTGGGGAAAATAGCTTTGAGACGTGGAGACGCCCCATTTGTAGCTGCCCGCGTCCGGCTCCAATTCCCCCGTCAAAATTTTGAACAGCGCGGTCATGCCCGCCTCGTTGTCGCCCACCAGGGCGATCTTATCGTTTTTGTTGACCACGAAGCTGACGTTGTCCAATACCTTGACGCCGTCCACGGTCTTCGTCAGGCCCTCTACGAACAGGATATCCTTGCCTGCCTCGCGCTCCGGCTCGAAGCCCACGAAGGGATAGCGCCGCGAGGAGGCGGGCAGCTCTTCGATCTGGATGGAATCCAGCACCTTTTTGCGGCTGGTGGCCTGCTTCGATTTCGACTTGTTGGCCGAGAAGCGCTGAATGAAGCTTTGCAGCTCCTTGATTTTCTCTTCCTTTTTCTTGTTCTGGTTGCGCAGCAGCTGCTGCATCAGCTGGCTGGATTCATACCAGAAATCATAGTTGCCCATGTACAGCTGCACCTTGTTGTAGTCGATGTCCACGGTGTGGGTGCACACGGCGTTGAGGAAATGCCGGTCATGGCTCACCACGATGATGGTGCCGTAATAGTCCATCAGGAAATCTTCCAGCCAGTCGATGGATTCAATGTCCAAGCCGTTGGTGGGCTCGTCCAGCAGGATGATGGACGGCTGGCCGAACAGCGCCTGCGCCAGCAGCACCTTCACCTTTTGGCGCCCGTCCAGGCTGGACATGGGCGCGTAGTGCAGCTCCATGGGGATGCCCAGACCGCCCAGCAGCTGGTCGGCCTCCGTCTCGGCCTCCCAGCCGCCCAGCTCGGCGAATTCCGCTTCCAATTCCCCCGCGCGCTCGCCGTCCGCGTCGGAAAAATCCTCCTTGGCGTACAGCGCGTCCTTTTCCTTCATGATCTCATACAGGCGGCGGTTGCCCTGGATGACCGTGTCCATGACGGTGTACCCGTCGTATTTGTAGTGGTTCTGCTCCAGCACGCTCATGCGGTCGTTTTTGCCCATGGTGACGGTGCCGGTGGTGGGCTCCAGTTCGCCGGAGAGGATGCGCAGCAGCGTGGATTTTCCCGCGCCGTTGGCGCCGATGATGCCATAGCAGTTGCCGGGCGCGAAAGTCAAGTCCACATGTTTGTACAGGGTGGCGCCCTGAAACTGCAGGCTGACGTCGTTCAAAGAAAGCATGGTATTCCTCACTTTTTCAAAAAGTTCCCAAAGGTCATTTTAGGTTATCATGAAACCGCGGTTTTGTAAAGGCGGCAGGCCGTTTCCCGCCGCCCATCGCTCCGGCTTTCGGCGATAAAAAATATATATTTTACGCTTTAGTTTTCCCCAATGCAAGTGATTCTTCCTAAACTGCAGATTTTCTTCCTGAATGACAGCGAACCGGGATTTTTTCAGATGGCAACCGGGAAGGTGTGGGGGAACCCGCTTGAACTTCGTGAAAAATGCCGATTGTTTTGCCTTGACGGGATGGGGTATAATGATTGTAAAGTATCGCACTCGAAATCAAGCTGATCTTGTCCTTGACGACCTTCCCGGACGATTGAATCACACCTACTCTGACAAGATTATCAACGCTGGTACACATGTGTTTTCCTCCTTAACCTTAAGTCAAGTATTTTAGACAGTAGAAGATTGCTCTATGTAGAATAAGCTGTTATAGTGTAATTAACGTGGAAATTAAAGGGGACTTTGTAATGTCACGAATTTATTTTAGTGATTTTTTTGAAGTACCAAGAGAAACGATTGAAAATGAAGGCTTTTTTGATATTTCCCTGCTTAATGACTTGCCCTTATTTATTGACCCTTTTCTAATTTTCTGTAGCGAAAAATCTGAGTATCAAAATTTGCATAATGAAATAATAAAATATATGGTGTATTTGCGCGATCTCTCAATACAGTGTCCTATTCCAACTAAAGGGATGTTAGCCTCTTTATATCGCTTTTCTGAAGTGAAAGAAAATTACTTAGGATTTTGTGGGGATGGAAACAGTGGTAGTGGTTTAGGCAACGATTTTGCTATTGCTCTACATACAGGATTAAAAGATATATTTTCTGATTTTGGGGAAGAGAAACTAACCAAAAGCCCACATCTTGAAAAGCTGTGTCTTATAAAAGACAGAGTTGGCAAAGATAATATTAGTGATTTTACAACAAATTTAATAAAGCATTATCTATTGGAAATAACACAAGATTTCGCTAAATCTTATATTGATCCCCGGTTTTGTAAAGAGTTCAAGAATATTCCACGCGTAAGATTTGACTATGAACTGGAAGTATGGAAAGCAGGCACATTTTACCTTCCATGTTACAACAATGATTATGTGCTTTTGACACCAGCAGACTTACTTGTCCGCGCCGAAACATGGATAAACAAAAAAGATTTATACTATCATGTTCCCACTCTTGGGGCCTCTCTGCCTGACGAAGTATTGCGATATCAAGTGAATCAATATTTCACAAATTTTTTGTCTAAAAAACCTACACGTGAAGAGCGTGCAACAGCAGCACAACGAACCGTCGCTAAATTCCCCCAACTTATAGATTACTATATTACAGCCAAGGAAGATGATGAAGAAGGTGCTATTAGGGAGAGTTTTCAAGAAGTTGGAGGGGTAAAACAGGTATTCATTGATCAACTTCAAAATCTTATTTATCAGCTTCAACAGCAAACAAAATTTTATGAAATACCGTTAAATTCCTATGCAGAGGCAATGCAAAGAGTGATGTATTTGAAACATGTAATAGAAGATTGTGATGGATATAGATGGTTTTATGACGGGGATCAACCTATTCGCCGTGAGGCTGATTTACATATTTTGTATAAACTCGCTTGTTATGATACTTTTTCTGATGTAAATAGTGAAGTAAATAACGGACGTGGTCCCGTAGATTTTAAGGTATCACGCGGTAGAAGGGATAGTAGTTTGGTGGAATTCAAACTAACTAGAACCTTAAAAAAGAACTTGGAAAAGCAAATAGAGGTATATAAGGACGCAAATAATACAGACAAAGCCATTAAAGTGATTCTATTCTTTACAGATGAAGAAGAAAAAAAGACTATTTCGATATTAAATGATTTAGGGCTTACAGGGAAACCAAATATTGTTTTGATAGATGCTCGTCCTAATAAACCCCAGGCCTCAAAGGCCGTCTAGTTGCATGGTTCCCATAGTTCCCAAATGGTTCTCCGCTTTATCCCCCTTTGTATAGGGATATAAGCGGAAACACAGGGATATAAAAAATGCCAGAATCAAGCTGTTTCAGGCGTGGACACAGGCAACTTTGTAAGGAGTAGTGAGCGGTTTTCTGGGATTTATATTCCTCGTAGTAAGATATCTGATAATATTAGGAGGCCGTACCAATGAATAATGAAGATAAGATCTTACAAATGCTGGACAAAATCTCCACGCGCTTAGAAAAAGTGGAGGCCGGGCAAGAGGAACTGCGCGGGGGACTGAAAGAGCTCCGTACCGCTCAAGATGGTTTTCGCACTGGGCAGGAGGAACTGCGCGGTGGGCTGGAGGAACTGCGCGCCGGACAAGACGAACTGCGTACCGGCCAGGAAGATTTGCGCGCGGAGGTCCGCCACACCCGGATGCTTGTGGAGCAGCAGGACCACAAGATCAGCCTGATCGCGGAGCAGTACACCGATATTGCCGAAAAGCTGGACAAGGCCAATGACCGTGCGGCGCAGATCGACGATATGCGCGACCGGGTGCGCACGCTTGAGACCATCGTCATGAACCACACGGCAGCCATCAAGGAGCTGCGCCGGGCGGAGTAAAAAATAGCCGCAGGCTATTTTTTCGGCCATGTGGGTCACCCTTGGCCCACGGCCATGGAGAAAGACTATATTTTATTGCGCAGCAATAAAATATAGCCGCAGGCTATTTTTTCGGCCATGTGGGCCATCCTTGGCCCACGGCCATGGAGATAAATTCCGATTTGTTGCTCACGTAATAAAATACAGCAAGGGAAAGCGGGCGGCCAGTTTGGCCGCCCGCTTTTAAAAAAGAAAAGGAGGAACGCTGATTTGTTGCCGGCTGCTATGCGGCGCGCAGAGAAATTTTGCGTGCCGTCACGGTATTGTCCGGCAGGGTGATGGTAATGGAGACCTCCGCCTCCTGCACGGTGTTGTCTTGAACGCGCAGCGTCACGGTGCCCTCGGTATACTTTGTGGCCTTGGCTTCCTGCAGGCTTTGGCGAATCAGGTATTCCGCTTCTTTCGGCGCCAGCTCCAAAAACTGCTGGAGCCCCTCCACCTGTTGCTTTTGCATTTGCTGTAAATATTTTTTAGAAAACGTCAGCCTTGTGGTATCCCCGGTGTGTTCCACCGCGGAAAAGGCATTTTCCGCTTCTAAAAATCCTAGAATATCCCCCACGCCCGGGGGCACGGCGTCTTCCGGCTGGGCGGGCTGTCCAAACCACTCGGGGTCAGCTTCTGAACGCTGCCAAACCTGATCGTCATGATAAGCGCGCTCATAGCCCCCGGTGTCCGGCCCCTGGGCCGTCTGGGTCCAGCCGGTATCGGTCAAGGTGACGATAGATTCGGCGGGCGTGTCGAAATCAGTTTGTAGGGTATAGCTTTGCGGCGTGGCTGCGAATGTGCGCAGCTGCGCCGCCGCTTCCTGCGCCGCGGTCTGCGCCTCAGGCGATGCCGTCCCTCCGCAGGCGCTGAGCATCAGCAGCGGTACAAGTGCCAAGCTCAAAAAGTAAAACTTTCTTTTCATCGTCTCTGCCCCTTCCCGCTTTAAATGCTCCCATGTTATAAATTACCGAGCTTTTTCATCCCGCTTCCTGCAGCGGATAGGTAATCTACTTTGTCGTGCTCGTCAAACTGGATCGTTCCTTGAAATTCCAAATTTTCCTGCTCTCCATCCGCCAAGGTAAAGATGGTAGATGCTGTATAGTTGTATTGGCTTGCATTCGATGGATTTTCCGTCACTTCAAGCTGTTCCACCTGAATGGAAAAACCTTTATTAAAAGCAGTGAGATGGATGGTAAGTACAATATCAAACAGCTTTGAATCCAGCAGGGTATCTTCCGGTACGAAACCGCCATAAATGTTTTGTGCTTCTGCAGCAAACGCAGTTGGGGCCTCGGATGCGTCCGCATCGGAAGCAAGCGCCGCCATTAATTTCTCATTGGGCACTGTCAATACTGCGGTGAGCAATTCTTCGGCAATTTGTTTCCGATTGTTTTGCATTTGACAACCGGAAAACAAAAGAAAGCAAAAAGAGAGCACAGCTCCAATACAAAAAATCTTTTTCATAAAGTTCTCCCCTCTAATGCGCCACATTTTGCTTATTCCCTCTCCGCCAGAACGAGCGGTCTTACATCTTAACATCGGGTGCCTTTGTAATATACACACTCCTTCTATTTCCCCTGTTCCCCTATCTTCCTCGCGCTATGCGCTCTTGCTTGCGGCGTTTTTGCGGCTCTTGTTCGCAAAGTGCGCGATCAGCCCCCAAAGCGACAGTTCCAGCGCCAGAAGCACATAAGGGAGCGCCCGTTCTACTTCATCCAGGAAGGCCCGCCCGACGGTGCCGCCTTCCAGCGGACGGATCCAGTCCCCTTGAATGTTTATGAGCCGCACAATATTACCAGCGCTGACCCCACAGGTATACGGGCGCACGTCTGGGATCACCTGGGTGCCCTCCGGGATATATCTGTACCGGTCCGGGTGGAGACCAGAACCTTCCATTGCCAACAAACGCGTCTCTCCCGAAGCCATTTCCACCAAAAGGAACCGCGAGCCGTCTATTATTTTGTCATGCAGAACGGTGGCGTCCCGGTATTCGTCTCCCAGCTGCGCGATGTCGCCATCCACGGGAAAGTCGAACACGTATTGATTAAAAAATCCGTATATCGCGGCAACATCGATCACCAATAACAAAAGCACTGCCAGCATCAAAAGCAAAAACTTTTTGACCGTCATGGGAATCACTCCTCAAACAAGCCGCCGTATAGCGGGCAGGTTTCTGTTGCATCAAGTTTCCTTCTATTTTGATGTTATCGGACTGCACCGCAAAAGTAAACCAGCAAAAGCGATAAACTTTTTTGAGTTCTTTTGACACTTTGCAGAACTATTTTGATGGTGGTTTTGCAGCCTGCATACACACCAGCAAGAGGGCGGCCCACCGACCGCCCTCTTGTTGGTATGCCGTGAAAAAAGAAAAGGAGGAAAGCTAATTTAGGATTTGGATAGCGTCCGCACAGAGAACC
>CATXYA010000042.1 GCA_958403605.1 uncultured Oscillospiraceae bacterium | reverse complement strand
CGGAGCATTTGAGCAGGAAGTTTTTGCCCTTGAAATAAGGCAGCTTTTTGGCGGCGTCGGCCATGGCGCGGCGAACTGCCAAGGGCACGCGCTTTTTGAACTTCTCCATGGCGGGCGTGTCGGCGTACCACTCGTACCCGGCGAAGATCTCATCCGCCCCCTCGCCGGACAGCACCACCGTCACGTGCTCCCGCGCCAGCTTGGCCAGGAAATACAGCGGCACGCTGGACGGGTTCGACTGCGGCTCGTCCATGTGATACTGGATCTCGGGGAAGGCCTCAAAGCACTCGTCGGCGGTGATGAGCTTGCGGTAGTTGGTGACGCCCAGCTTGTCGGAAAGCTCCTTGGCGTAATTGGTCTCGTTGAATTTATTGTAGTCAAAGCCCACGCTGAAGGTGTTGTCCGGCATCAGGCAGGCGGTGATATAGCTGGAATCCACGCCGCCGGAGAGGAACGCCCCCACCTTCACGTCCGCGATGCGGTGGGCGGACACGCTCTCGTGCACGGTGGCGTCCAGCTGCTCGGTGCAGGTATCGAAGCCCGTGTCCCGCGGCTGGAACTTGCAGTCCCAGTAGCGGGTGGTCTCCATCTTCCCGTTCTCATAGACGAAATAGTGGGCCGCGGGCAGCTTGTACACGCCCTTGAAAAACGTCTCCTCGGTGGCGGAGTACTGCAGCGTCAAATAGGGGCGCAGCGCCTCCTCGTTGACGGCCTTCACAAACTTGGGATGCTCCAAAAAGCCCTTGATCTCGCTGCCGAACAGCAGCCCCTCGCCGCCGGGGATGGGGGAATAGTAGAACGGCTTGATGCCGAAGATGTCCCGCGCGCCGAACAGGCGCTTGTTGGCCTTGTCCCAAATGACGAAGCCGTACATGCCCCGCAGCCGGTACACCAGGTCGGTGCCCCACTCCTCGTAGCCATGCACCAGCACCTCGGTGTCGGCGCCGCAGTGGAACGCGTGGCCCTTGGCCTCCAGCTCCTTGCGCAGCTCCAGGAAGTTGTAGATCTCCCCGTTGAAGGTGACGATGACGCTGCCGTCCTCGCTCTGCATGGGCTGGGCCCCGGCCTCGGTCAGGTCCAGGATGGACAGGCGGCGAAAGCCCAGGGCCACATCGTCGTCCGTATACATGCCGCCCATATCCGGGCCGCGGTGCACGATGCGGTCCATCATGCGCTGCAAAACGGTCTGCTTGGAATCCAATCTTCCGGTAAAGCCGATAAATCCACACATAGGCGTTTAGTCCTCCTCAAAGCCGATGGGCGTGCGGCCGAACGTCTCGATGGCGTTCTTGGCCAGCACCTCCATGGAATCGATGTATTGGGCGTCCAGTTTTTCGTCCCGCTTGATGAGCGACAGCTCGGTGCAGCCCAGGATCAGCCGGGTGCAGCCCTGGTCCTGCAAAGCGCGCGCCACCCGGCGGAACTTGTCCATGTCGGCGGGGCGGCCGTGCTTGATGTCGCCATAGATGATGTCCATCACCAGGGCCTGCCCGGCTTCGTCGGGCACGGCGAACGCCAGGCCCGCGGCCCGGCAGGCGCGGGCATAGGTGCCCGTCTCGATGGTGCCGGAGGTGGCCAAAATGCCCACCTTGCGGCACCCGCGGCGCTGCACCTCCTCCACCGTCTGCTCCACCATGTTCAAAATGGGCACGGAGATGGTGGCGTGCAGCCGGTCATAGAAATAGTGGGCGGTGTTGCAGGGGATGGCCAGCACGTCGGCCCCAAAGGCCACCAGGCGCTCGGCGTCCGCCGCCATGATGTCGAAGGGGTTCTGGGTGCTGCGGCCCAAAATGTAGGCCGTGCGGTCCGGCGTGGAGGCGCGGGAATTGATGATGACGTCCAGGTGGTCCTGGTCGCAGGCCGCCTGCGTGTGCCGGGTCAGCATCTCGTAGAAATAGACGGTGGCCATGGGACCGAGCCCGCCCAAAATGCCCAGGACCTTTGGCTGCTGTGCCATCCCGCACCCCTCCCATCTGTTATTTCTCTTTCGGATAATACGTTTTGTACTTTTTGAAATAGCGCTGCATGTGCACAAGATAGTAGGCCAGGCGGCGGGGGTTCCAGCGCAGGTCGGGGCGGTAGCGGAAGGTGACCGTCTCCTTGCCCTCGGCGGCCAGGGCCTTGGCTTTGGCCGCAAAAGCGGGGTCGCGCACGTAGTCCAGCACCACCTTGCGGGGGATGCTGTGCCACAGCGTCTCCGCCCGGTTCATCACGCAGGGGCCCAGGTCCTTGTGCAGCACCCGGTCCTCCACCACATAGCGGGCGAGGTTCAGCCCCGCGCCGGTGACGTAATAGTTGGAGCGGCCCTGGCGCAGGTTGATCTCGAACACGCGGTAGCTGCCGTCGCGGCTGTCGTACTTGATGTCGAAGTTGGCAAAACCCGTGTAGCCGATGTCCTCCAGGAATACCTTCAGTTTCGTCATCAGCGGCTCGTTGTATTCCGTGATGATGGCCGCGTGGTTGCCCAGCGCCTTGGGCGTGTGCTCTTCCAGGCCCACGTGGCCCAGGCACATCATCTTCACCTTGTTTTCGCGGTCACTGTAGGCCGTCAGCACGTGCATGAAGCTGTCGTCGCCGGGAATACGGTCCTGTAGCAGCACGATGTCCGGATAGCCCGCGCCGTAGATCTGGGCCAAAATGCGGGCCGCGTCGGCGGGGCTGTCGGCCACGTACACCTTTTTCATACCGTCAAAGGGGTGCTTCCAGTACAAAATGCTGGAGGAGGGCTTCAAAATAACGGGGTAGGCAAAGCCCAGCGCCTCTTCGCCCAGCGCCGCGGCGGGCAGGGCTTCGCGGGCGCAGAAGGTCTTGGGGTAGGGGATGCCGTACTGGTCGCACAGCTCGTAAAAATCGGCCTTGCTCACCAGCTTGTCCCGCAGCGCGGGGCCGATGTAGGGGGCCACGCAGTTTTCCGGCAGCTTGTCCCGCAGGTCCATCAGCAGGCTGGCGTAATCGTCCGTGCAGCCCAGCACGATGCAGGTCTTGTCCGCATGGGCCCCGGCGTATTCCGTCACGGTTTTCAGCAGCACGTCCGGCTGGTCCACGTCGGGCAGGTACGTGCAGCGCACGATGCGGGAATACATGGTGTCGCCCATGGCCCAGCGGCCAAACGCCTGGCTGACGACGCCGTATTCCTCGTGGAAGGCGCGGGCCACGGCATAACAGTTCATATCCGCGCCGATAAGCACGGGCTGGATGTTCAAAGAAGGCATGAAACGGCTCCTTATCATTCGGGATAGGACGCCGCTCCCTGGGCGGGTCCCACTCCTAAAGTATATACTTCTTCATTATAAGCAAAACACAGGGGGTGTCAAGAAAATCAGCGCCAGCCCAGGTCCCGCAGGATGTCCTGCCGCGTGGCCAGGCCCATGTCCGCCAGGTCGCGCATGCGCTGGGGCGTCATCTGCGCCGCCAGGCCCGAGATGGAAAAAGCGGCCTCCGCACGTCCATTCATGCCCGGCACGGCCAGCGCCACGCAGCGGATGCCCAGCTCGTTTTCCTCGTCGTCCACGGCGTAGCCCGTCATGCGCACGCGCTTGAGCTGCTCCACAAAATTTTCAAAATCCGTGATGGTGTGCTCGGTCAGCGGCTGGATGGCGCTTTTGTGCCACACGCGCTCGGCCTCGCCGTAGCTCTGGGTGGCCAAAATGGCCTTGCCCACGCCGGTGCAGAACATGGGGCTGCGGCGCCCCACGTAGCTGGACATGTGCATGCTGCCCGGCCCCGGCTCCGCCTTATAGATGTAGACGATGTCCACGCCGTCCTGGATGACCAGATGCACGGCGTTGCCCGTGTGGCGGGACAGCTTGTCCAGGTGGGGCTTCGCCACGCTCAAAATATCCATGTCGTTGACGATGCCGCTGGACAGCTCGAACATTTTCAGCGTCAGCCGGTAGTAGGTGGAAAAGCTGTCCTGCACCGCATAGCCCAGGGCCACCAGGCTGGCCAGCAGCCGGTGGGTGGTGCTTTTGGCCAAACCGCTCTCCTCGCTGATGGTCTGCAGGCTGGCGCCCGAGGGATGGGCGCTGAGCACCTCGATCAGCTTGAAGATGCGCGCCACGCTCTGTACGCCGCCATTCACATTTTCCACAAAGGCCACCTCCGAAAATTGACAAGTTCCACGATGCGAAACGCCTGTTGGTTGCATTATACGGCATTCCCGTCCGGGGCGCAAGCCTTAAAAGCGGGGAAGCAGAAGGTTTTTTGGAAAAAAAGAGAAAAGTCCATTGACAAGCAGGGCCTGTTCACTATAATAAGGGCAGAAAGAAAGTGGAACGCGATTCCGGCATGCGGAACCGCGGCCGCGAAAATAAAAAGGAGCGAATCACTATGAACGAGGTCCTGCAGAAGATTTACGAGATCGGCATCGTTCCGGTCATCGCCATCGACGACGCCGACAAAGCGGTGCCCCTGGCCAAGGCCTTGGTCAAGGGCGGCCTGCCCGCCGCCGAGGTCACCTTCCGCACCGCGGCCGCCGAGGAAGCCATCCGCCGCATCGTCAAGGAAGTGCCCGAGATGCTGGTGGGCGCCGGCACCGTGCTGACCAAAGACCAGGCGGACCGCGCCATCGACGCGGGCGTCAAGTTCATCGTCAGCCCCGGCTTCAACCCCGAGATTACCAAATATGTGCTGTCCAAGGGCATGCTGATGATGCCCGGCACCGCCACTCCCGGCGAGATGGAGCAGGCCATGAGCATGGGCCTGGACGTGGTGAAGTTCTTCCCGGCCGAGCAGAACGGCGGCATCGCCAAGCTGAAGGCCGTGGCCGGCCCCTACACCAACCTGCGCTGGATGCCCACCGGCGGCGTCAACGCCAAAAACCTGATGGATTACCTCTCCTTCCCGAAGATCGTCGCCTGCGGCGGCACCTGGATGGTGAAGAAGGACCTCATTGACGCCGGCAACTGGGACGAGATCGAGCGCCTGACCCGCGAGGCCGTCAACACCATGCTGGGCTTCGAGGTCAAGCACATCGGCATCAACTGCGGCAGCGAGGAAGAGGCGCTGAAGGCCGCCAAGGTGTTTGAGGCCATGTTCGGCTTCGATTACGCGGTGGGCAACTCCTCCATCTTCGCGGGCGGCAAGTCCATTGAGATCATGAAATCCAACGGCCGCGGCAAATACGGCCACATCGCCATCGGCACCAACACCCTGCCCCGCGCCGTCGCGTACTTCCGCAATAAAGGCATCGCCTTTGCCGAGGAGACCCTGACGGAAAAAGCCGTTTACTTCCAGGACGAGATCGCCGGCTTCGCCGTGCACCTGGTGCAGAAATAAGCAAGCGGGCCCGCGCGGCCCCAAGACAGGATGAAAAAGGAGAGAAACTTTGATGTCTAAAAGAGTTGTTACCTTCGGCGAGCTGATGCTGCGCCTGCAGCCGTATAACTACGAGCGCTTTGTCCAGGCCGACCATGTGGAGTTCACCTTCGGCGGCGGCGAGGCCAACGTGGCCGTCTCCCTGGCCAACTACGGCCTGGATGCTGCTTTCGTCACCAAGCTGCCCGCCCATGCCATCGGCCAGGCGGCTGTCAACAGCCTGCGCCGCTACGGCGTCGACACCTCCATGATCGTGCGCGGCGGCGACCGCGTGGGCATCTACTTCAACGAGAAGGGCGCCTCCCAGCGCGGCTCCGTCTGCATTTATGACCGCGCCCATTCCGCCATCCAGGAGGCCTCCACCGCTGATTTCGATTGGGACGCCATCTTTGAGGGCGCGGACTGGTTCCACTTCACCGGCATCACCCCGGCGCTGGGCGCCAACGTGGTGGAGATCTGCCGCGAGGCCTGCAAGGCCGCCAAAGCCCACGGCGTGAAGATCAGCTGCGACTTGA
This sequence comes from uncultured Oscillospiraceae bacterium, assembly GCA_958403605.1. GTDB lineage: Bacteria > Bacillota > Clostridia > Oscillospirales > Ruminococcaceae > Ruthenibacterium. The sequence goes on along the minus strand of CATXYA010000042.1, from coordinate 2,950 downwards.
ACTACCGCGGCAAACTGTGGGCCCGCGCCGAAGCCCGCGCCGCCATGACCGACCTGTGCCAGTACGTGGACGTGTGCATCTCCAACGAGGAGGACGCCAAGGACGTGTTCGGCATCGAGGCGGAGAACACCGATATCTACGGCGGCAAGCTCAACAAGGAGGGCTATAAGTCCGTGGCCAAGCAGCTGGCCGACCGGTTCGGCTTCGAGAAGGTGGCCATCACCCTCCGCACCTCCCTGTCCGCCAGCGACAACGACTGGGCCGGTATGCTGTACGACGGCGAGAGCTATTGCTTCTCCAAGGAGTACCACCTGCACATCGTGGACCGTGTGGGCGGCGGTGACAGCTTCGGCGGCGGCCTGATCTATGCCCTGCTCAGCGGCAAGGACAGCCAGAGCGCCATCGAATTTGCCGTGGCGGCTTCGGCCCTGAAGCACTCCATCGAGGGCGACTTCAACCGGGCCACTGTGGCCGAGGTGGAGAAACTGGCCGGCGGCGACGGCTCCGGTCGGGTACAGCGGTAAAACATTCTATCCCCTTCCTTTCCATAGCATGACCCCGGCGGCCAATGGCCGCCGGGGTCATGCAGCGTGTCAAAAAGGCCTCGCAGAGTTTGCCGCCCGCAGGCGGCAAAGAAGTAAAATCATTTTCTCTCGCGACATGTGCGTGAGAGAAAATACTTCTCAGGCTGCAAGTGTGGAATTTGTGCGCCTATGGCACACAAATTATGCGCACAGCAGACTGCAACCTTTTGTCGGAAAAACCCGGAGGGTTTTTCCGACAGTCTCCATGACCCCGGCGGCCAATGGCCGCCGGGGTCATGCACTGTTTTCAGTTCCGGCGGTCCCCCTATAAAGCAGTGGATAGGGGTCCCTTCTCGTCGCAATCGGTCCGCCGATAAACCTCAACGGTAAAAGCCCACGGCATGAGGATCCTGTTCGTTCACCGTGACCTCCTCTACGCCCATAAACGCCACCGGCTGCCCCTTCCGCTCAGCGATCAGCAGATGTCCACACCCGCCAAGGCCTGCGGCACATAGCTCCGGAGGCGCCGGATCTCCTGCTCCGACAGGAACAGGCGGGTGGCCCGGACGGATGCCTCCCACACCCCCAGCAGCTGCGCCATCCGTGCCGCCTCCCGCCGCCGCACCTCATACACACGGATCATATCCTTCTCCTTCCACGGAAAAAGGGACCGAGCATCGGCTCGGTCCCTCCCGTTGCTTTTCAGGCCAATCGGCCGTAGATGCGGGTCAGCTTCCGGATGCGCTGCGCCAGCTCCGGCGTCAGCTCTCCCGGCAGCATCCGCCACTGCCAGTTGCCGGACTGAGTCCCCGGCTCGTTGGTGCGGTGTCCCGCCCCCAGCTCCAGATAGTCCTGCATCTGAGCCACAAACAGCTTGGCCACAGAACTCATGCCGCCCCGGATGATGCCCCGGTTGAAGCCCTCCTCGTCGTTAAGCCCCAGATACTCCTTGGCAAAGGCAATATCCGCCGGATCCGCCTCCTGCCGCCACAGGGCCAGCGGGCTGTTGTCATGGGTACCGGTATAGCAGATGCAGTTCTCCCCGTAGCTATGGGGCAGATAGCTGCTGGTATCACGGGAATCGAAGGCAAATTCCAGCACCTTCATGCCCGGCAGACCGGAATCCCGCAGCAGCTGCGCCACCTCCGGGGTGGGATAGCCCAGATCCTCAGCGATAAACTCCAGCTGCGGGAACCAACCGGTGAGCACACCCACCAGCGCCATGCCGGGGCCCTTGACCCACCGGCCGTTTTTGGCCGTCGCCTCGCCGTAGGGTACTGCCCAGTAGCTCTCGAAGCCCCGGAAGTGGTCGATGCGGATGACGTCATACAACTTCCCGGCGCCGTCGATGCGGCGGATCCACCAGCCGAAGCCGTCGGCCTGCATCCGATCCCAGCGATAGAGGGGGTTGCCCCACAGCTGGCCGTCGGCGCTGAAGTAGTCCGGCGGCACACCGGACACCTCCGTGGGGACGCACCGGTCATCCAACTGGAAATTCTCCGGCTCGGCCCACACATCGGCGGAGTCCATGGCCACATAGATGGGCAGGTCACCGATGATATGGATGTCCTTCCCATGGAGATAGGTCCGCAGAGCCTCCCACTGCTGGAAGAACAAATACTGGATATAGGTGAACAGCTCCACATCCTCCCGCAGCAGGGTACGGTACTGCTCCAGCACCAACTGCGAGCGGCGCAGGCGGATGTCCTCATCCTCCCACTCCGTCCAGGAGCGCATCCCGAAATGGCGCTTGCAGGCCATGAACAGGGCGTAGTCCGGCAACCACCGGGCGTTCTCCGCCACAAAGGCCGTGACCTCCTCCCGGTCACGCTCCCAGCCCCGCTTTTTGGCCTTGGACAGCAGCTTCAACCGGCTGTCATACACAGCGCCGTAGTCCACATGGCGGGGGTCACTCCCCCAGCGGTAGGCCTTCACCTCCCGTTTCGTCAAAAGGCCGTCCTCCACCAGCAGGTCCGGATCGATGAAATAGGGGTTGCCGGCAAAGGTGGAAAAGCTCTGATAGGGGGAATCCCCATAGCTGGTGGGGCCAAGGGGCAGCATCTGCCAGTAGTGCTGGCCCGCCTCCGCCAGAAAGTCCGCAAAGTCATACGCCGCTTTGCCCAGCGTGCCGATGCCATAGGGGGACGGCAGGGAGAAAATGGGCATCAGAATGCCGCTGCTTCGATTCATAGGTAGTCACTCACTTACTTATAGAAATGCTTTGAAATACTTATCAGCCCCGCCCTCCGAGCGGAGGCTCTATGCTCCTTAGCCCTTCACGGCTCCGGCGGCCACACCCTTGATGATGTGCTTCTGGCAGCAGAGATAGAAGATAATGACCGGCAGAATGCTCAGCATGATCAGGGCCATGGTGGCGCCCATGTCCACGGTGCCGTAGCTGCCCTTGAGGTACGGAATGTGGATGG
>CATXYA010000041.1 GCA_958403605.1 uncultured Oscillospiraceae bacterium | reverse complement strand
CTAGCCTGTCACGCTAGAGGTCGTGAGTTCGAGCCTCATCCGGGTCGCCATTTGCTGCTATAGCTCAGTTGGTAGAGCGCATCCTTGGTAAGGATGAGGTCTCCAGTTCGAATCTGGATAGCAGCTCCATGAAAAAGAAGAAACCCGCGTAACTACGCGGGTTTCTTCTTTTTTGCTTATGGAAAAATATTGCTAAAAATTGGTGGAAATTTGAGAAAATTTGAATAAACCCACAAATAAATGAACAAAAACCTACTGTATTTTATGGCTTCCTGAACTCAGGAAGCTAAAGAAAAAAGCCGCCCTGATCGGGGCGGCAAATGGAGATCTGGTCAAGCGATGCGGACGTTGACGGCGCGCAGCTTTTTGCTGTTTTTCGGATCCTGCTCCGTGTCATAAGACACGTGCTGGCCCTCCTGCAGCGATTTGTGGCCCTCACCCATAATGGCGGAAAAATGCACAAACACATCTTCGCCGCCATTGTCGTTGGAGATAAAGCCGAAGCCCTTTTCATCGTTGAACCATTTCACAGTACCGTTATTCATAAACCAGTACCTCCTTAAAGTTGTTATTCTGTTCGTGCAAACAAAAAACCACCGGGCATAAGTCAAAATGGAAATTGACTTACAGCCGGTGGCAATCAATTAGTACATTTAGAATACTTGTTTATCATACACGAAACCAAAAGGAAATGCAAGCTTTATTTTTTAAATCAACTGTTCTGGCACTGGAGGGGAAGATATGGTATGCTAAAACTATCTGAGGATAAAGGAGCGAGTGTTTTGTCCGAGCCTGTTGTGATGCGGCCCATTGCCCGGATCCGCAGCGAGTTTCCCTCGAAGTTCGGCATCCCGCGGCAAAGCGGGATCGTGGACGAGCTGCAGGCCACGGTGATGTTTGAGCCCGAATACCGCAGTCCCGACGCACTGCGCGGGATCGAGGGCTTTTCCCATATCTGGCTGCTGTGGCGATTTTCCGGCGCGGTGCGCCAGGGCTGGTCGCCCACGGTGCGGCCGCCGCGCCTGGGCGGCAATGCGCGCATGGGCGTTTTTGCCACGCGCTCGCCCTTCCGGCCCAACAATATCGGCCTGTCCTGTGTGGGGCTGGCGGGCGTGGAGCTGCACACCGCCGAGGGCCCGGTGCTGCACGTGTGCGGCGCCGATCTGATGGACGGCACGCCCATTTTCGACATCAAGCCCTATCTGCCCTATGCGGACTGCCGTCCCGAGGCCACGGGCGGCTTTGCCGCGCAGGCGGCGGGCGCGGCGCTGGCCGTGGAATTCCCGCCGCCGCTGCTGGCGCGCATCCCGGAAGACCGCCGGACTGCCCTGCTGGCCGTGCTGGCGCAGGACCCGCGCCCGGCCTACCAGAAAAACGCGCCGGAGCGCGTCTATGGCTTTGAATTCGCGGGCTTCCACATCCGCTTCACCGTGCAGGAGCAGACGCTCACGGTCCGGGAAGCGGAGCCGCTGCGCTGAAAACGAGCAAGAGACGGTGCCTTACCGTCTCTTTTTTTGTTCTTGGATGGGCGGCGCGGTGGGAAAGGCGCGGCGGCCGATTTACATTTTCCGTCAAAACGCGTATGATAGAAAAGAACAAAACAGGGGAGGGCTGCGGTTTGAAAGACCGGAAACAGGTGCTGGCCAAGCTGTTTGTGTCCACGTTGTATCTCAGCGCGTTCACCTTCGGCGGCGGCTATGTCATTGTCACCTTGATGAAACAAAAATTTGTGGACACCTACCATTGGATCGAAGAGGATGAAATGCTGGACCTGGTGGCCATCGCCCAATCGGCGCCCGGGGCCATCGCCGTCAACGGCGCCATTGTGGTGGGGTATCAGCTGGCGGGCCTCCCGGGTGTGCTGGTGTCGGTGCTGGGCACCGTGCTGCCGCCTTTTGCCATTCTGTCAGCGCTGTCGTTTTTCTACGCGGCCTTCCGCAGCAATGTGTGGGTGGGGCTGGTGCTGCAGGGCATGCAGGCCGGTGTGGCGGCGGTCATCGCCTCTGTGGTGTGGGACATGGGCAGCACGGTGGTCAAGGGCCGCAGCTGGCTGTCGGACCTGATCATGGCCGCGGCCTTTGTCGCCACCTGCTGCTTCAACATCAGCGTCGTTTATGTGGTGCTGGCGTGTGTGGCCTTGGGGGCCGGACGCGCGCTGTGGGAACGGAAGCGGGGTGCGCAATGATCTACTGGCAGCTGTTTTTGAGCTTTTTGCAGATCGGCGCCTTCAGCTTCGGCGGCGGCTATGCCGCCATGCCGCTGATCCAGGACCAGGTGGTCACGCAGCACGCGTGGCTCACCATGACGGAATTCACGGACCTGATCACCATCTCGCAAATGACGCCAGGCCCCATCGCCGTCAATTCCGCCACCTTTGTGGGCATCCGCCTGGCGGGGCTGCCGGGGGCGCTGGTGGCGACGCTGGGCTGCATTCTGCCCTCCTGCATTTTGGTGACGCTGATCGCCAAGCTGTATTTGAAGTACCGGCAGATGTCGGCCCTGCAGACGGTGCTGAACACGCTGCGCCCCGCCGTGGTGGCGATGATCGCCAGCGCGGGGGTGTCCATTCTGCTGTCCAGCCTGTGGGCGGAAGGGGCCGCGCGCATCCTTTCCACGGTGCAGTGGGACATGGCGGCCATTTTCCTGGGCTGTTTGGTGCTGCTGCGCAAGACGAAGTGGAACCCCATCGCCGTCATGGCGCTGGGCGGCGTCGCCAAGGTGCTGGTGTCCCTGCCCGGCCTGCTGTCAAAGTGAAGTGAAATTTCACATTTCTTGATTACACTTAAAAAAAATTGCAATCCTGTCCAAAATAGTGTATCCTAAAAGGGAAACAAGGCGCCGCCGGACGGCGCGACCGAGGGAGGAATTGCAATGTCCCAAAGCAATTTGGTGGCCATCCGTCTGCGCGACGCCAAGCGCTCCATGACGCGCACCGAGCGCACGGTGGCCGAATATGTGGAACCGCGCCTGGAGGCCGTTCCCGCAATGTCCATCCAGCAGCTGGCGCGCAACAGCGGTACCAGCGAGGCCAGCGTCATGCGCTTCTGCAAGACGCTGGGCTACCGGGGCTACCGTGATTTCACGCTCAGCGTCTCGGCGGCGCTGGGGTCCCGCGAGGAAGAGGACGGGGAGAAAAAATACACCGATATCCGCCCGGGGGACGACCTGGGCACCATTTTGGAAAACGTCTCCTTCAACAACGCGCGCTCCATCGAGGACACGCTTTCCGTGCTGGACCGCGGCCAGGTGCGCGCGGCGGTGGAGCTGCTGTGCCGGGCCCCACGGGTGGATTGGTACGGCCTGGGCGCTTCCGGCCTAGTGTGTCAAGACGCCCAGCAGAAGTTTTTGCGCATCAACAAGCGCTGCCAGGCGTTTGTTGATGGCCACAGCATCCAGACGGCGGCGGCGCTGCTGGGCGCGGAGGACGTGGCGGTGCTGGTGTCCAACTCCGGCACCACGGCGGAGATCCTGGACGCACTGGACCTGGTGCAGGCCGCCGGAGCCAAAAGCATCGCCGTCACCCGTTACAGCCGCAGCCCCTTGGCCCAGGGGGTGGATGTGGTGCTTCATATTTCTACCCCGGAGGTCACCTTCCGCAGCGGGGCCATGGGCTCCCGCATCGCGATGCTCAACATTGTGGATATTCTGTTTTCTTGCGTTGCCAGCGCTCAATACGACGAGGTGAAGCAGTATTTGGACCGCACGCATGACGCCCTCAACGCCCGTCACCGGGAATGAGGGACCGCTTTTACAGGAGGAAACGCCCATTGCGTTTCCTCCTGTTTCCTTTTTACCGCCAAGCCCCTCCCCGTGAGGGGCTTTTTTATTGACCTGAATGACCGGGACAAAGGCGGCCCGATTGCTGTTCTCTGTCCGCGGTGGGGGGTCATCCAGCCTAAAGTGTCGCAAAACTTTAAAAAAATATTTCTTTATAAAAATATTTTTCGAAAAATATTGACAAAATGAAAATGCTTCGTTATTCTTAATACAACGAACCGCGAATCGATGAAGATTTTGTTGAGAATTGCCAAGCGGAAGGCGCCTTCCGCAGCGGCTGCTTCGCGGGAAAAGAAAAGAGAAACAAACCGAGAAAGAAGGAGCAATGAGATGAAAAAGCATTTGCAGTTCACCGGCGCCGCGCTGGCGGCCGTCCTCTCCATGAGCCTGCTGGCCGGCTGCGGCGGCGGGGCAAAGCCCGCGGGCACTTCCACGGCGGCCTCTGGATCCGCCGCTGCGGCCGCGGAGCCCCAGAAGGTCTCCTACTGGTACTTCCACAAGGGCAATGAGGGCGAGATGATGGAGCACGTCATCGAGCGCTTCAACGCCTCCCAGTCCGACTACGTGGTGGAGGGCTTCAGCGTGCCCGACAAGCAGAAATACCTGGTGGCAATGTCCAGCGACGAATCTCCGGACGTCATCGAGCTTTCCAACGCCGAGATCATCAGCTACCAGAGCAGCGGCCTGCTGGAAGACCTGACCGCGCTGGGCACCGCCAAGGGCTTCGATTTCGGCGTGTTCGACCAGCCCGCCGTGGACAACAACAGCGTGGACGGCCACATGTACGGCCTGCCCATCACCTCTGTCATCATCCAGATGTTCTACAACAAGGACCTGCTGGCCGCCATCGGCGCGGCGGAGCCCCCCAAGACCATGGAGGAGCTGTACGACATGGCCCAGCGCGCCACCACGCTGGATGAAAACGGCGACATCGACATTTTGGGCTATCCGCTGTTCCCCCTGGCCTCGGCCCGGCAGGAGCTGATCTATGCCTTCGGCGGCACCTGGGTGTCCGAGGACGGCACCACGCCCACGGCCAACAGCCAGGGCGTCATCGACAGCCTGACGATGAACGCGGCGTACCGCGCGCAGTACGGCGTCGACAAGGTGCAGAAGTTCGTCGCCACCGGCAACACCAACCGTTACACCCCGCAGGACATTTTCTTCGCCGGCAAGCAGCTGTTCCGTTTCGACGGCCCGTGGATGGCGAACCAGATCAAAGAGAACAACCCGGACGTCAACTTCGGCGTCACGCTGATCCCCGGCACCGAGGCCGACCCCTCGCTGCGCGGTGTCAGCCGCTATGAGAACACCTCGCTCGCCATCCCCGTGGGCGCGAAGGAAAAAGACGGCGCCTATGCCTTTGCCAGCTGGTTTGCCACCGAGGGCGTCAAGGACTTTTTGCTGGAGATCGGCTCGCTGCCCGCCAACAACACCCTGTATGACGACGCGGACCTGATGGCCACCAACGACGTGTTCCCCTCCTTTATGGAAGCGCTGAAAACGGGCAACGGCGTGGCCTCGCCCAAAATGGCGGACGCCGCCCAGTACACCTCGCTGATCGAGGAATACCTCGATTACGTATACAACGGCAGCAAGACGCCCGAGGAAGCCATGAACGAACTGCAGAAACAGGCGGAAATGCTGAGCTGACCGCCCACCCGCACGCGGCGCGCCCACCGGAGCCTGTGGGCGCGCCACGTGCTGCTCTAAAACAGGAACCGGGAGCGGTCCGCGCCCGGAGAGAGTGGAGGCACATGAAAAAATGAAACGCAGCCCATCGCTGAAACTGACGCGGGAAGACCGGAACGGCTTTCTGTTCGCCCTGCCCTGGATCGTCGGGTTTCTGCTGTTCAGTATCTATCCGCTGGTCATGTCGCTGTACTACAGCTTCACGGAGTTCAACCCCATCACGCAGCCCGTGTGGGTGGGCCTCAAAAATTACGCCAGCCTGTTCCAGGACCCGCGCTTTTACAAAAGCCTTGCCAACACCTGCTTTTATGCCTTTGTGGCCACGCCCATCAACCTGCTGGTGGCGTTGGTGCTGGCGGTCATCGTCAGCAAAAATTTCCGCGGGCGCGGGCTGGTGCGCACGGTGTTTTTCCTGCCGTCCGTCATTCCCATGGTGGCGGCCACCATGGTGTGGATCTGGATGTTTGACCCCACCTACGGCTTTCTCAACAACTTTTTGAAGGTCTTCGGCATCGATGGGCCCGCCTGGCTCATCAACCCGGGCACCACCAAGTGGGCTTTGGTGATGATGGGCATGTGGAGCACGGGCACCACCATGCTGGTGTGTCTGGCCGCGCTGCAGGACGTGCCGCGCAGCTATTATGAATCGGCGGAGCTGGACGGCGCCAACGCGCTGCAGCAGTTTTTCTTCATCACGCTGCCCTGCGTGGCCCACGTCATCGTGTATCAGGCCATCCTCAGCCTGATCAATGCCTTCCAGTACTTCACCCAGGTATACGTCATCACCACGGCGTCGGGCGGCAATACCTCGGGTGCCTCAGGCGGGCCGGAGAACTCCATCCTCATGTACCCGCTGTACCTGTTCCACAACGCCTTTGTCTACCAAAAAATGGGCAAGGCCTCGGCTATGGCCTGGATCCTGCTGCTCATCGTCGGCGTGCTGACGGCGGTGATGATCAAGCTGTCCAACAAGGCCGTCAACAACGCGGGAGGGGAATGAGCCATGAACACACTACTGCAGAAAAGAAGCTGGAACGTGTGGAAAAAGCGGCTCAAGCAGCTATTGTTTGCCGCCGTGGTGCTGTCGCTGTGCGCGGTGTTCCTCTCGCCGTTCCTCGTCATGTTCACCACGTCCTTCAAAACCATGGAGGACGCCTTCATGGTGCCCGTCAAGGTGTGGCCGCGGCAGTTTACCATTGCCAACTACGGCGCGGCCATCAACAAGATCCCCTATTTTCAGTACATGGGCAACACCGCCCTCATCACGGGCCTCAGCCTGCTGGGCGAGCTGCTGGTGGTGCCGATGGTGGCCTACTCGCTGTCCAAGATCCGCTGGCGCGGCGCGGGCGTGGTGTCGGGCCTGCTGATGGCGACGATGATGATCCCCTTCACGGTCACCATGATCCCGCTGTACCGCACCTGGCACATGCTGGGCCTCACGGGCACCTATGTGCCGCTGATCGCGCCGCACTTTGTGGGGCACGCCTATTACATCATCATCCTGCGCCAATTCATGCGCGGCCTGCCCAACTCCCTGTTTGAGGCCGCGAAGATCGACGGCGCCAACGAGTTCCAGCGCTATCTGCACATTGCGCTGCCGCTGTGCAAGCCGGCCCTGACCACGGTGGGCATCTACACCTTCATCGCCGTGTGGTCGGACTATCTGGGCCCGCTGATCTACATCAATAAAAAAGACCGCATGACCCTCTCGTTGGGCCTGCAGCAGTTTTTGAACGAGTTCACCGTGGACTGGACGCTGCTGATGGCGGCGGCCGTCATCTTTGTGCTGCCGGTGGTGCTGCTGTTCTTCATCTTCCAGCGCAACTTTGTGGAGGGCGTCGCCACGGCGGGCCTGAAAGCGTAAAGGGGGCGCGGCGGATGGACGAAACACTGCTGCGGCAGCTGGAGACGCCGTGCATCGTCATCGACGAGGCCAAGGCGCTGGCGAACGTGCGCGCCATGCAGGCCGTGGCCGACGCGGCGGGGGTGGACCTGCGGCCCCATATCAAAACGCACAAAATGTGCCGCTTCGCGCGCATGCAGCTGGCCTGCGGCGCCAAGGGCATCACCTGCGCCAAGGTCTCCGAGGCCGAGGTGATGGCCGATGGCGGCGCGGACGATCTCTTTATCGCCTACCCCCTGGTGGGAGAATTCCGCCTGCGGCGGGCCATGGCCCTGGCCGCGCGCTGCCGCCGCCTCATTCTGGCGGTGGACAGCGCCGAGACGGCGCGGCTGCTCAGCGCCGCCGCTGCTGCTGCCGGGCGCACGGTGGAGGTGCGCCTGGAGGTGGACACCGGCGCCAGGCGCACGGGCGTGCCGCTGGAAAAGGCGGTGGCGCTGGGCCGCCTGGCGGCCTCGCTGCCAGGGCTGCATCTCACGGGCATCTACACCTTCAAAAGCCTGCTTTACCACGGCGCACCCACCCAGGACCGGGCGCTGGCGGGCAAGGAAGAGGGGGCATTGATGGCGCAGACGGCCGCGGCCCTGCGCGCGGCGGGAGTGCCCATCCGGGACATCAGCGCCGGGTCCACCCCCACGGGGGACACGGTGGCCCGCACGGGCCTTGTCACCGAGATCCGCCCCGGCACCTACATTTTCAACGACCACATGCTGTGCTGCGAGGGCTGGGCATCGCCGGAGCGCATCGCCGCCCACTATTACGTGACGGTGGTCAGCACCCCACGGCCGGAATACGCCGTCATCGACGGCGGCACCAAGACCTTCCCCATGGACGTGCTGCTGGACGCCCCGCCGCACCATTACCCGGGCTATGCCCTCGTGGACGGCAGGCCGGACCTGCGCCTGCGCCGCCTGAACGAGGAGCACGGCATCCTGGAAAGCTCCGCCGGTCCCACCGGCCTGCGCGTGGGACAAATTTTGCGGCTGGTGCCCATCCACATCTGCACCGCCATCCACCAGCAGAACACTGTTTATATCGAGGCGGACGGCGCGCTGACGCGGCAGACGGTGGACGCCCGCGGCATGCTGGTGTAAGGGAGGGACAAACATGGAAAAACTGCTGCTGCAGGGCGGCACCGTCTACGATGGCACCGGCGCCGCGCCGGTACGGGCGGACGTGCTGCTGGCGGACGGGAAGGTCGCCGCCATCGCGCCGGGGCTGCCGGCAGAAAGCGCCCGCTGCCTGGACGTGGCGGGCAAAGCGGTGACGCCCGGCTTTTTGGACAGCCACCGCCACGCGGATCTTGCGGCTTTCACCGACCCCGCCTTCGGCACGGCGGAGCTGGCCCAGGGCATCACCACCGCCCTGGTGGGCAACTGCGGCATGTCAGCGGCCCCGGTGACGCAAAAGAGCCGTGCGCCCTGGTATGCCTTTTTGGAGCCCTGCCTGGGCCGCGCGC
>CATXYA010000040.1 GCA_958403605.1 uncultured Oscillospiraceae bacterium | reverse complement strand
GCGCCCTGCCGGAGATCGACGGCTTCAAGCCCGCCCACCGCAAGGTGCTGTACACCATGTACACCATGGGGCTTTTGAAGGGCGCGCGCACCAAGAGCGCCAACATCGTGGGCAACACTATGCATCTCAACCCCCACGGCGACCAGGCGATCTACGAGACGATGGTGCGCATGGCCCGCAGCAACGAAAGCCTGCTGGCGCCCTATGTCTCGGGCAAGGGCAACTTCGGCAAGGCCTACAGCCGCGACATGGCGTACGCGGCCTCCCGCTACACCGAGGCCAAGCTGGAGGACATCAGCGCCGAGCTGTTCAGCGACATCGACAAGGACACGGTGGATTTCGTGCCCAACTACGACGCCTCCACCACCGAGCCCACGCTGCTGCCCGTGACATTCCCGGCCATTCTGGCCAACAATACGCTGGGCATCGCCGTGGGCATGGCGTCCTCCATCTGCTCGTTCAACCTGCGGGAGCTGTGCGACACCACCATCGCCCTGCTGAAGGACCCGCAGCACGACATCAAGTCCACGCTGCCCGCGCCGGATTTTGTGGGCGGCGGCTACATCCTCTACGACGAGGGCGAGATCGACAACATCTACAACACCGGCCGCGGCAGTGTGCGCGTACGCGCACGGTACCGCTATGAAAAAGACGGCAATATGCTGGAGGTCACGCAGATCCCGCCCACCACAACGGTGGAAGCCATCATGGACAAGATCGCGGAGCTGGTGAAGGCGGGGCGCGTGAAGGAAGTCAACGACATGCGCGACGAGACCGACCTCAACGGCCTCAAGCTGACCATCGACCTCAAGCGCGGGCAGGACCCGGACAAGGTGATGGCAAAGCTGTTCCGCATGACGCCGCTGGAGGATTCGTTCTCCTGCAACTTCAACATCCTCATCGCGGGCACGCCCCGTGTCATGGGTGTGCGGGAAATTTTGACCGAGTGGATGGCCTTCCGCACGGAATGTGTGCGCCGCCGCACCTACTTTGAATTGGACGGCAAGGAAAAGCGCCTGCATCTGCTCAAGGGCCTGGAAGCCATCCTGATGGACATCGACAAGGCCATCCGCATCGTGCGCGAGACGGAGGAAGAGGCCGAGGTAGTGCCCAACCTGATGATCGGCTTCGGCATCGACAAGGTGCAGGCCGAGTATGTGGCGGAGATCAAGCTGCGCCATTTGAACCGGGAATATATCCTCAAGCGCACCGCCGAGACCGAGGAGCTGGAAAAGGCCATCGCCGACCTGCGCGAGCTGCTCAACAGCCCGGCCAAGATCCGCCGCGTCATCATCAACGAACTGACGGGCGTGGCCAAAAAGTACGGCCAGCCCCGCCGCAGCGAGATCCTGTATGAGGTGGCCGCGGACGAGGTGGAGGAAGAAGAGGACACGATGCCGGATTACCCGGTGAGCGTCTTCTTCACCCGCGAGGGCTATTTCAAGAAGATCACGCCCCAATCCCTGCGCATGTCCGGCGAGCAGAAGCTCAAGGAGGGCGACGCCATCACCGTGCAGCTGGAGACAAGCAACGGCGCGGAGCTGCTGTTCTTTACCAACCGCTGCCAGGTGTACAAGTGCCGCGCCGGGGACTTTGCCGACGGCAAGGCCAGCGTGCTGGGAGACTATATCCCCGCGCGCCTCTCCATGGAGGAGGGCGAGGTGCCGGTGTATATGGCCGTCACCAAGGATTATAAGGGCCACATGTTCTTCCTGTTTGAAAACGGCAAGGCGGCCAAGGTGCCCATGAGCGCCTACGCCACCAAAAACAACCGCAAAAAGCTGGTGAACGCCTTCTCGGACAAGTCCCCGCTGGCCTATACGGCCTATCTGCGGGAGGAGACGGAGCTGGCCATCGCCACCAGCGCCGGGCGCCTGCTGCTGGTGCACTCGGCCCAGGTGCCCGAAAAGCAGACGAAAAACACCGCGGGCGTGAGTGTGCTGACGCTGAAAAAGAACCAGAGCATCGCCTGGGCGCGCCGCGCAGAAAATTTGGAGCTGTCGGACCCGCACCGCTACCGCGTGCGCACGCTGCCCGCGGCGGGAGCCATCCTGCGGGAGAGCGACCGCGCCGAACAGATGACGTTGGGCTGATTTTCGGCGGTTTTGCTTGCTTTTTGCCTGCGTGTGTGCTAAGATACTATCTGTATCATGATTTGGAGGTTTGACACATGGGTGTTTGGGAGATCATCAGCGGGGTCCTGCTGCTGCTGAGCGGCGTGGCCATCGTGGCTTTGGTGCTGAGTCAGGAATCGAAGGGCAACGGCCTCTCCGGCGTCATCGGCGGCGGTATGGCGGAAGATGTGCGGGGCCGTTTCGGCAGCTCCGTGCTGGCAAAATATACGAAATACGCGGCCATCGTGTTTTTCGTGCTGTCTGTGCTGGTCAGCGTATTCAACATTTATTTGAAATAACTGCTTGACGAATCCCGCCGAACGGCGGGATTTTTTCTATAGGAGGGAATTGGATCTGTGAGCTTGAGAGGAAAAATTTTAAAAGAACTGGAGAAAAAGCCCCGCAGCCTGAAAGAGCTGAAAGCCAAGCTGGGCAACGATAAAAAGGTGGCCAAGCTGGTGGAGGAGCTGGAACGCCAGAAGAAGATCGGCCGCTGGAAGGGCCTGTACGCCCTGCGCCCCGCCAAAGGCGCCGCCGCGGTGCCCTGCAAGCTGGTGAAGCTGGGCAGGAGCTTTGGCTTTGCCAAGCCGGACGACGACAGCGGCGATATCTTTGTGCCCGGCAAATACCTGCTGGGCGCCATGCCGGGGGACAGCGTGCTGGTGGAGCTGGAAACGCGCCCCCGTGTGGCGGACTCCCGCGAGGGCCGGGTGACGGCGGTGCTGGAAGAGCACAATGATTTTACCGGTTTGGTACAAGAGGTGGACGGCCGCCTGGCCGTGGTGCCGGACGCCTGCCCGGCCACACCGTTGTTTTTGAAAAAAAGCGCCGACGGCGGGGCCCTGCCCGGCGAAAAAGCCGCAATCGTCATTTTGGAGCGCGGCGAGCATCATGAGGACCACCGCGTGGGCGTCTCCATGCGCTTTGGCATGGCGGACGAGGCGCGCCACTGCGCCCGTGCCATCCTGTACGGGGCGGGCATCGAGCGCCACTTCCCGCAGAAGGTGAAGGAAGAGGCCAAGCGCTTTGAAAACGCCAAGGTGTCGGCCAAGGAATTGGAGGGCCGCGAGGATGTGCGCGGCTGGCCCATCTTCACCATCGATTCCGCCGAGACCAAGGACATTGACGACGCCATCAGCGTGGAGCGCACGGCCTACGGTTACCGTCTGGGCGTGCATATCGCCGATGTCAGCGATTACGTGCGCCCGGGCACGGAGCTGGACAAAGAGGCTTTTCGCCGCGGCACCAGCGTGTATTATGCGGACAGCGTGGTGCCTATGCTGCCCAAGGCGCTGTCCAACGGCATCTGCAGCCTGGATGCGGGGATTGACCGCCTGGCCTTTTCCTGCATCATGGAGCTGGACCGCGCGGGCCGCGTGACCGACGCCCGTTTGAAAAAGACAGTGCT
This sequence comes from uncultured Oscillospiraceae bacterium, assembly GCA_958403605.1. GTDB lineage: Bacteria > Bacillota > Clostridia > Oscillospirales > Ruminococcaceae > Ruthenibacterium. The sequence continues at coordinate 5,362 of CATXYA010000040.1, read as the reverse complement.
GCGCTCCCGTGTGAAGGGCGTGTACAAGGAGATCAACGCCATTCTGGCCGGGGATGCTTCGCCGGAACTGGCGGAAAAGTACGCCGAGGTGGCGCCGCAGCTGCCGCTGCTGCGTGAAGTGTATGAAAAGCTGGACGCCCTGCACACGGCCCGCGGCAACGTGGACCTGGAGAGCGGGGAGGCCAAGCTGATCCTGGACAAGGCCGGGCACTGTGTGGACGTACAGCGCCGCCAGCGCGGCCTCAGCGAAAAAATGATCGAGGAATTCATGCTGCTGGCCAACGAGTGCGTGGCGGGCATGGCCCGCAAAGCGGAGCTGCCCTTTGTCTACCGCGTGCACGACGAGCCGGAAGCCAGCCGCGTGGACGCGCTGCAAAGCCTGCTGCGCGCCGCCGGGCTGGACGCGCGCTTTGAGGGCGAAACGCCCACCACGCTGGAGCTGGCGGCCCTGCTGGACAAAACGCGGGACACGGGCGTGGCGCACGCCGTGCACACGGCGGTGCTGCGCACCATGGCCAAGGCCAAATACGCGCCGGTGCCCGCGGGCCATTACGGCCTGGCGCTGGCGGATTACACCCACTTCACCTCGCCCATCCGGCGTTATCCGGACTTGGCGATCCATCGCATCCTCTCCGCCTGGCTGGCGGGCGCGGCGCAGGAGGACCTGGAAAAGCGTTTCGGCGTCTTCGTTCAGCGGGCCAGCACCCAGGCCTCAGAGCGCGAGGTGGCGGCCATGACGGCGGAGCGGGACATCGAGGACTGCTACAAGGCGGAATACCTGCACGGCCATTTGGGCGAGACCTTTGACGGCGTCATTGCGGGCGTCACCAATTTCGGCATTTATGTGGAGCTGCCCAACACCTGTCAGGGATTGGTGCGCGCCGACGCGCTCAGCGCCGGGCCGCTGACGCTGACCGAGGGCATGGCCCTGCGGGATGCGGCCTCGGGCAAAAGCTGGAAGCTGGGCGACGCGCTGCGCGTCAAGCTGGCCGCCGCCGATATTGCCAGCGGCAACGTAGACTTTTTGCCCGTGTAGTAAAGCACCCGCACACGTTTGAAAAACGCATACCCGATACCTTGTCCGCATACAGATTGGATGAGGTGAGCGGGATGATGGCACAGACCCTGGGGCTTTTTGTGGCGGTGCTGTGCACCGGCGGCGTGCTGGCGGTGCTGCATAAGATGATACACCCGTTGGTGGCGGCGCTGACAAGCGCGGTGTGCGGCGCGGCGGCGCTGGGGGCGGTCAACCTGCTGGCGGGTTTCACGGGCATCACCATCGCCCTCAACTACGCCACGGCCTTTGCGGCGGTGGTGCTGGGCGCGCCGGGCGTGGTGCTGCTGCTGATTTTGCGGCTGTTGCTGCTGTTGTGAGGCTGCCGTTTAAGATGCCACGAATTTGCATTGGAAGAGGAAAGCTCCATGAGCGAAAAAATAGCGATCAAAGAGGAACGGATCTCCGCAAAAGAGTATATCGATTTTTTAAAGCGGACAGATCTCGGCTCACAATATCCGAAAGAACGGTTTTTGGAAAGAATCTCGAAACTGGTGGACACGGTTTCGATCAGTCTGGCTGCAAGAAATGAAGATCACTTGCTCGTTGGCGTTTTGTTTGGGCTGACGGATTATGTGTATTGGCTTTATGTAACAGACCTCGGGGTCGCCCGGGATTATGAAGGACAAGGGATCGGCAGGCGGCTTATGAAAATGGCACATGAGAAAGCAGGCGGGGAAAAAGATATTGCCGTATATCTGATCGCAAATAAAAATGCCGTCCCCTTTTATGAAAAATTGGGGATGGAAAAAGCAAATGACGTCATGCGGTATGACCATATCGAATGGACTAAATTTACCGTGAAGTAACGGCCGGAAAAATGACCGCAGGGCAAGAAGACAAAAAGCGATGGATCTTCCACAAGATCCATCGCTTTTTCCATTGACAGGGGCCTTCCCGGCGCGCTATGGTAACAGCAGGAACAACTGCGGGAGGCGTACGGGGGATGGAAGAGAAAAACCGGGCGGATGTGCTGGCGCTTGTCAGCAGCCAGCAGGCCGAGGTGCTGCGCCGCCAGGCGCAGGACGCCGCGGCCTTTGACACGGACACGGGCGTTGCCGCCATGCGGGAAAATTACCGGCGCGAGCGCCGCCGCTGGAACCAGGGCGGCCCCGCGATGCGGCAAACGCAAACGCTGGCATTCCCCTTTGGGGACGGCGCTGTGGGTGCCAGGCTGCTGGTGCCGGAGACAGCGGGGCCAAAGGCGCCGCTGCTGCTTTATTTTCACGGCGGCGGTATGGTGGTGGGGGACTGCGATACCCACAGCCTCATCTGCCGCCGCTTGGCCCAGGCCGCGGGCTGCGTGGTGCTGGCGGTGGATTATCCCCTGTCGCCGGAAGCGCAGTACCCCACGGCGGTAGAGGCCTGCGCCGCCGCGTGCCGGTGGGCGCAGCAACAGGCGGCGCAGTGGGGCTGCGATGGGGAAAAGCTGGGCTTTGCGGGAGATTCCGGCGGCGCAAACCTGGCGCTGGGCGCCTATCTGCTGCTGCGGGACGAGGGCTTTCCCATCGCCGCGATTCGCGCGCTGCTGCTGTATTACGGCACCTATGGGCTGACGGACAGCCCCAGCATGCGCCGGTACGGCGGCCCCTGGGACGGGATGGGGCCGGAAGACCTCGCCTTTTACCAGCGGGTCTATCTGGGCGGCAAAGCGCCCGGCGACTGCCCCTATTACGATTGCTATTCCCACGACCTCACCCGGGACATGCCGCCCTGCTTTGTGGCGGCGGCCCAGCTGGACCCGCTGGCCGACGACAGCCGCCTGCTGGCCGCGGTGCTGCAGGACGGCGGCATCCCCTGCGAATATCACACGTATGCCGGGGCGCTGCACGGCTTTTTGCACTACAGCGCGGTGATGGACGACGCGGCGGCAGCACTGGACAGCGGCGCGGCCTTTTTCGCCCGCTGGGCCGCAGGAGAATAAATATTTCTGAAGAAAATAAAAAGGGCGCGTTGTAAAACGCGCCCTTTGGCTTTTCCGCAGATGTCAGGATTTTTGGGCAGCCGCGTCCAGGAACTTGTAGACCACCGCGGCCAGGGCTGCGCCCACCAGCGGGGCCGCGATGAACACCCACACCTGGCTCAGGGCCAGGCCGCCCTGCAGCAGGGCCGGGCCGAAGCTGCGCGCGGGATTGACGGAGGTGCCGGTGAAGGGAATGCCGAGGATGTGAACCAGCGTCAGCGACAGGCCAATGACCAGGCCCGCCACAGAAGAATTTTCGATGCGGGAGGTGACACCCAGAATCGCCAGCAAAAATGCGAAGGTGAGCACGACCTCCACCAGGAAGGCCTGCCCCAGATTGCAGCCGATGGCGCTGGCTTCGCCGTAGCCGTTGGCGCCAAGCGCGGCATTGCTGCCGAAAAAGGCTACCAGCAGGCCCGCCCCGGCGATGCCGCCCAGGAACTGTGCCGCCACGTAGCCGGCAAAATCCTTGCCGGACAGCTTGCCGGAGATCAGCATTGCCAGCGAGACGGCCGGGTTGATGTGGCAGCCGGAGATATTGCCGATGGAGTAGGCCATGGCGACGATGCTGAGGCCGAACGCGAAGGCGATCAGCAGCGTGGAAAAGGCCAGCGGCAGCGGCTGCCCCGCCGTGCCCAGCAGCGTATTGGCGGCGACGGCACTGCCGCAACCGAAGACCACCAACACCAGAGTGCCGATAAATTCTGCAACGTATTTTTTCATGATCCCGTTCCTTCCTTTTTGACGAAATTGAGAAAAGGCAATGAAGAGCCTTTTGGGGATACCCTTTTTATTTTGTACCGGCAGACAGTGTAAAGGCAACAGATACGACGAAAACCGATCCGTTTACTACTAAAGTTGAATCGGCTGAAATGGAATAAAAATCTATATCAAAGAGAGGCTTGATTTTGCGCCCGCAATCGTTATAATATGCTGTTAGGCGGCGAAAAAAGGAAGAAACAGACGCTATTTTGGGGATTCTGAAAAAATAACGCTGTTTCGTCAAAAAAATGCGGAAGACGCCGCTTGTGAATGAAAAATACATGTGAGGGGAAACGAAAGCCGTATGGAAAAGGTCGTATTTCAAAAATGGCAGCTGCGGAAACTGGTCTTCTGGTTTTTGCTGCTGACCGTGGTGAGCACCGTCTATCTCAGCTATGCCACATGGTCGCTCTATTCCGACAAAGTGGCAGAGGAAACCTATTGGACGGCGGCGATGCAGGAGGCGCCGGCGGATCCGGAGGCCGTGGCGGCGCTCAGCGCACAGGCCACCCATGTGACGACGGGCGTTTACGTGGAAAGTCTGAAAGCCATTGACATGAAAAACAGCAGCTACCGCCTGGTGGCGAAGGTGTGGTTCCGCTGGCGCGGGGACGAGGAGCTGGACATGGTGCACAACTTCCACGTCTACAACGGCACGACCAACAAGCTGACGGTGCTGCGGGACGAGATGATCGGCGGCGAGCATTACCAGCTGTGCACGCTGGACGTGACGGTGTTCAAGAATTTCTGGACAAAGCGCTTCCCGCTGGAATCCCATCAGCTGCGCTTTTACATTGTGCCGGACGAGGCCATCGACCAAGTGGTGCTGGAGGGGGACTATGAAAACTGCAGTGTCAACCCCTCGCTGAGCATTGCGGGTTACAATTTCAAGCGGTTTGCCAACAGTGTCTACACCAACGAATACGTCACCACCTATGGCGAGCCGGGGGCGGAGCGCGGCACGGTGACGTCTGAATTCATGACGCAGATCGAGCTGAACCGCAGCGGCTTCGGCCTGTACGCCAAATGCTTCATCGCCCTGGTGGGCACCACGCTGTGGGTCTTCATCACGCTGTTTTTGTGCACGTTCCACCGGGTGGACCCCTTGGGCATGATCCCGGCGGCGCTGTTCGGCACCGTGACCAATATCATGGTGGGGGCCAATCTGCTGCCGGATGCGCTGGAGATCGGCCTGCTGGAATATGTGAACGTGTGGGGCATCCTCACCATCGTGGCGGGCGCGCTGGCCATCATCAACATCAACCGCATCCGCAACAAGTACAACGACAATAAATTCGCCACGCTGTACGGGCGCATCATCACGTTTTCGCTGGTGTTCGTGGTGCTAGCGGGTCATATCCTGATGCCGCTCGCGGCCTATTTGTGGTGAGGAGGGAATGGCGTTGAAAGAGTATAAGACCAATTTGATGAAGATCAACTGGAATGTCCGCCTGCTGCTGCTTTTGCCGGTGCTGGTGGGGGCCAACCTGGCCATCCGTTTTTTGGTGACGGAGCGGGATGCCGTGCCTCTGTGGCTGGACAGCTTCGGCCCGCTGCTGGGCGCCTGTATCGGCGGCCCGCTG
>CATXYA010000039.1 GCA_958403605.1 uncultured Oscillospiraceae bacterium | reverse complement strand
CAAAGGTTGTGACGCCCTTTTCCACAAACGCCTCGCGCATGGCAGACGCCATGGCCACGCCGCCCTTCATGTTGGAGTTGCTGGGCCGGTTGCCCGGATAGGGCGTCCAGTTGGACAGGCCGCCCATGGCGCAGTCGATGCGGGTGCCGCCGATGGCAAAACGGTCGATGTGGTCCTTCACCAGCTCCTTGATGTAGGCAAGGTACGTGGGGTTCGCCATATCGAAGGAGAGGCAGGTCCACTCCTCCTGCGGGGAGCCGTCCTGCCGCTTGGAGGCCCACACGTCCAGATACTGCTTGCCCATGGGATCCTGCGGGCGGGGGCCGTGCGGCACGTAATCAAAGATCACCCGCGCGCCCAGGGCCCCGGCATGCTCCACATAGGCGCGCACGTCCCCGTCCGTGCCGTAGCGCGGGTCGATGGGCCCCTGGTCGGTGGGGGTGTAGACGTTGCGCTCCGGGTCCGCCGCCTCCGTGTGGTCGAACAGGGGCAGCAGCCAAATGGTGTCAAAGCCCATCTCCGTAATTTTTTCCGTATAAGCGTCATATTGGCGCATGGTGTTGCGGAAGGGGAAATTGGCGTCCCACGGCCCCAGGGGATGGCCGGAGTACACCACTGTGTCCTTCACGCCGGCCGTGGGGACGCGCCAGCCCTTTTCCCAATACAGGCGCTGGATGGGTTCAAACCGGTCCCCGCGGCCCAGCGGCTGAAGGTAAAGGCTGCCGCACTGGCAGCTCTCCCCCGGCTCCAGATACAGCTCCGCGCCGGCGATGGCCGCCCACACGGTGTCTTTGCCGGCGCGGTACACGCCAGTGCCCCATTTTTCATCCGGATCGATGAAAATGACGTTGAGGCCGCCCTCTTCCCTTTCAAAATGCGTGACCGCCGTCACAAGGCCCGTCTCCACCGGCTCGTTTTCCGGCAGGGCGTCCGCCTCATGTACGCCGTAGGGCACGTTGCCGGGAAAATCGAAACGGAAGCCTCCGCCCGCCAGGGTCAGCACAAAAGCGATGCCGTTGAGCCACAATTTTTCCGCGCCCGTGTTTTTGATGCGGGCATCCAGCCGCAGCGCGCCGCATTCCCCGCGCCACAGGCGGCTGATCTCCAGCGGGCCGCAGCGGTGTGTAAAGGCCAGGACGCCGTCCGCTCCGCTTTTTTCCGCCGAAGCCCGAACAGTATTTTCCCTTGCCAGGGGACGGATCTCCGGCAGGCTCCAGGTGTTGAAATCGAGGAAGGACTGGAAGCGGAAGCCGCCGTCCGCATAGGCCCCGTTCACGCCCGCGTCGATCTGCAGCCCCCCGCAGGGAAGCTCCATGTCCGGCGTGCGCAGACACCGCAGCGCGCCCGTGCCGTCAAAGACGGCCTCGCACTGTCCCGCCCGCAGCACGGTCTCTTCCGTGCCGGTTTGGTTTTTCATCATCAACTCTCTCCTTTTCCGGCGCTGTTTTTACGCCGGCTGTTCATTTCAGGGGTTGGCGTGCACACCGAGTCGCGGATGACCAGCTCCGGCTCCGCCGAGCGCACCACGGCGCCTGTGCGCTCGCCCCGCAGCCGGGCCAGCAGCTCGGCGCAGGCCGTTTTGCCCAGGGCGTAGGAATCCTGGCGGATGGTCGTTAGCTTCGGCTCAAAGAAGGAGCACAGCGCGATGTCGTCGTAGCCCACCACGGAGATGTCCTCGGGGATGCGCAGGCCCCGCTCCCGCGCGGCCTTGATCACGCCGAAGGCGATCAGGTCATTGGTGCACACCACCGCCGTAAAGGGAACACCCTTTTCCAGCAGCGCCACAGCGCACCGGTAGCCGCCCTCGATGGTATAGGTGCCGTTGAGCTCCAAAGCTGGGTCGACCGCCAGGCCGTAGCTTTGCAGCGCATTTTCATAGCCCTGCATGCGCTGCTGGCCGCCGTACAGCCGCTCCGCTTCGGCTTCCCCGCCGATAAAGGCGATCTGCCGGTGGCCCCGGTGGATAAGGTATTCCGTGGAGAGGTACGTGCCCCGCTGCCCGTTGGAATAAAAGGAGATGGGCGCGTCCACATCGATGCGGTCAATGCCGACGTACGGCGTGCCGGCGCCGCGCAGCAGCTCGGAGGAGCAGGGATTATAGCTGGTCATGCCCGTCAGGATCACGCCGTCCGCATTGTAGCCCAGCAGCATGTCGAGATATTTTTTCTCCTTCTCCATGCTGTCCCGCGTGTTGCACAGGATCAGGTTGTAGCCGCTGCGCTCGGTCTCCTCCTCGGCCCCCTTCGCCAGGTCTGCGTAATAGGGGTTGGACACGTCGGGGATCAGCAGGCCGATGATCCTGGTCTGCTTTTGCACCAGGCCCCGGGCGATGCGGTTGGGCTGGTAATGCAGCTCCTTGGCCGCGGCGAGGATGCGCTCCTTGGTCTCGCTGCTGACGCCGCTGTAATCCCCGTTCACCACCCGGGACACCGAGGCCGTGGACACCTTTGCCAGTTGGCTGATATCTTTCAGGGTCGCCATCTTTTTCCCTTCCTTTCCCGGGCGCCGCGCCCGGCGTTTGCTGTGCTCAGAGCAATTCCACCACCGCGTAGGAGGGTACGCCGCGCAGAGTGATGCGGGTGGCGGTGCCGTTCCAGGCCAGCTCGGCGTCCAGCGCGCCGCACAGCGTCCAGGCGCGGGCTTCACGCACCTGGCGCTCCACGGTCAGCGTCAGCTCGGCCAACGGCCGCACGGCGTCCAGCGCGCGCTCGTAATTGTAGTTCAGCAGATGCACGGCCTGCGTGCCCTCGGGCGTCACCGTGGTCTGCACGCCCAGGGACGCATCGCTGACGCGCACGCCCCAGCCGGGCCGGTACACGCTTTCAAAGGCGCTGACGAAATTAGCTACCGCCGCCGTTTTGTCCGCCGGGTTTTCGCAGAACACCGTGCCCGGATGCTCCAAGACCGCGCGGGCCTTGGCGGGCAGATTTTCCGCCAGGCGGCCAAATACCACCGCGCGGCCGCCGCCGTCCAAATAGGCCAGCACCGCGTCCAGCTGCCGCTCCGTCATCACGGTGTTGTCGGGCAGCACGATCATGCGGTAGGGCGCCAGCTGTTCGGCGCTGAAATCGTCCTCGCGCAGCTCGCCGTCGGCAGACATGACCGCGTCATAGCAGATCTGCCGCTCGGACAGCTTGCGCAGCACCTCCCAGAAGGGCAGGCGGGAGCTGTTGGGACTGTCCATATCCTTGTTGTCGTAGGACAGCAGGTCTTGGTCCGCATTGGAGATGACGTTGTTAGAGTACCCCGCCACGGCCTCGCGCCAATAATAGCTGGGATAGCTGTACACCACGCCCACCGGCGCGCCGGATTCCCGCCGGAACAGCCGCTCGTTGTCTGCCAGGAAGCTCTGCACCTCTTCGGTGACGTCCCGCGGCGGATAGAACGCGTCCTTGATGGTGTTGCCCATCCAGCCGCCGTAGGGCACGGACATGTTGCAGCCGTACACCGAGGCCTCCAGCAGGAAAATACGGTACAGGTCGTAGCCCTTGCCGTGGTTCAACATGTCCAGCAGCTCGGGCACGATGCCGCCGTAGGGATTTTCGGCCACGATCACCGGTTTCTCCCCGGCAAAGCCCGCGGCGTAGCGGTACCATGACGGCTGGCGGAACAGCGTGTTTTTCATCTCGGTGATGATGACGTCCGCATAGGGCGCCAGCGCGAAGTAGGACGGCATCACCGTGAAGAAGTTGCCCGACACCTGCACCTCTTCGCCCCGCGTCTCGCGGGAATAGGCTTTGGCGAAGTCCACCAGCTCCTTGAAATAGGTTTTGATCTCGCGCAGTTGGTAGTCCCAATAATATTTGTACAGCGGCACGTCCTCGTAATAAACGGGGTAATCCAGCCCGTTGTCCCGCAGGTAAGCGCCGTAGTCGAAGGTGTCCAGGTCCGCGTCCATCAGCGCCTCGCACAGGCCGCCCTTTTCCTTGAGCGCTTTCAGATAAGTACGGAAGCCCTTCATGCAGTCCTTGCAGAAGCACCCGCCCGCGCCGATGGAGGTCATGGGCAGCTCACATTCGTCCAGCTGCACCCCCTGCACGCCCGCGTCGATCTGGATCTTGATGATTTGCTTCAGATAATCGCGCCACACGGGGTTGTTGCGGCACATCTGGTAGGCCACGTGGGGATGATTTTTCACCTCCACCCAGTCGGAGTGCACGGGCTCGCCCTTCCAGGTGCGCGCGCAGCATTCCTCCCACAGGTCCGTCACCGGCTGGCCGTCGCTGTTGTACAGCCCGTCCGGGTAGTAATCCGCCAGCTTTTTGCCGAATACCTCCCAGTGTTTGTCCTGGGTGAACTCCCGCAGGCCGTACCAATCCGTGGGGGCCTTCGTGTTGTCGGCCTGCACGTTCAGCATTTTGAACACGGGCTTGCCGTCCTTGCCCGTCTCCACCAGGGCCGGGAACTCCCACCCCTGCACCTCGAACACGATGCCGAACACCTTGATGCCGCGCTTGCCGCATTCGGCGATGAACTCGCTGTCGTTCATGAAGCCGTAAAAGCGCAGGCGCGGGTCCACCTCGCCGAAGGCCTCGTGCTCCAGATAGGGCAGGGAGATCGAGCCGCCGCCCAGCGCCGACCACACCAGCATCGTGCCCTTGTACTTTTCCAGGTCTTCGATCATCTGGTGGCTGCGCAGGGGCAGGCTGGGGTGATAGCAGTGATTGTTCGCATACCATGCGTCAAAATAAACGCCACGTTCCATAAGGACCTCCATCATCTCGTTACTTTTTTATGTTGTTCCCAGCGCGGCCGTCAGCCGTGCCAGGACTGCTTCGTTGTCCGCGCGGACGGCCACGTCCGCGTTGTAGCCCGTGGGCTGGCAGCCCCGGAAGGGATTCACCTGCGCCAGCGTCAGTCCCCGCGCCACGGTGCCCTGCGTCTCCACCAGCACGTAGGCCTTTTGGAAACAGAACAGCCCGGGCCACAGGGCCGCGGCCACCGCCATGGGGTCATGCATGCCCGCGGAGGCCGGGTAATCGTCCCCCTGCGGCGCCTCGCCCCATTGGCGCAGGATCGGCGCCAGCACCTTCTGCTTCCACAGGCGCAGCATGCGCCAGAGGCAGGCGTTGAGCGGCGCGCCGTTGTCCAGCAGGGCGCGCGCGGCGCTGTCCGCCAGCTCGCAGCGGGCGGTGACGTCCAGCCCCACCAGGCGCTTTTCGTTCTCCGCCGCCAGCACCGTGCGCGCGGCTTCGGGGTCGCTGGCGACGTTCCCCTCGGGGAAGGCCGCCGTCACCATGCCCGCCATGAGCACCAGCTTTGCCCGGCGCATGGTCTGGGGCTCCCGCTGGATGCAGGCCGCCAGATTGGTCAGCGGCCCCAGGGTGACGATGGTGAGCTCCGGCTCCGCCCGCACCGCGGCGAGGATCAGCTCCACCGCGTCCTCCCGGATCCCGTACCCGTCCATTTCGGCGGGCAGGTATTGGGGCGGGCAGGGCGGGGCGCCCGTCTCCCCCGGTGTGCGCAGCCCGGCGGCCACCGGCACGTTTTCCAGCCCGCACAGCGTCAGCAGATGCCGGGCGATGCGCGCCCGCGCCCCCGTGTCGCCGCTGACGGTGGTGACGGCCCGCAGCTGCGCGCCGCCGCTTTTGGCCGCCAGCGCCAGGGCCAGCGCGTCGTCGATGTCCGTGCCGATGTCGGTGTCGATGATCAGGGACAGCATCGCGCCTCCTCCTCTGCGTTCAATAGAGCGTGCGGGACATGATCTCCTGCTGGACGCTTTGGGACAGCTCCACAAAGCGCGCGCTGAAGCCGCCCACCCGCACCATCAGGTTGCGGTACTGTTCGGGATGAGCCACCGCCTGTTCCAGATCGCCCCGGCCCAAAATGGTGATCATGGCCTGGGCTCCGCCGTTGTCGAAATACGTTTCCAGCAGCGCCTTGGCCAGGGGCCGTTTGTTGTTGAAGAAGTCCTTGCTGAACTTCATGTTCTGCACTGCGCCCGCGTGCAGGTCCGGCGTCAGCTTCACCACGGAATTGAGCATGGCCGTGATGCCCTTTTTGTCGGTGCCGCCTGTGGGGGCGTTGGCGTTGGCAAGATACGTCCGGCTGGCGCGCCCGTCCGCCGAGGCCGCGGTGAACTGGCCCACCAGCGTGTTGGCCTCGTTGTTGATGATGACCACCAGGTACGAGTGCAGCGGCACGGTCTTGATCTGGTCCCGCGCCAGGCGGCACACGTCCTCGTGCAGCCGCACGGCCATGGCGTCGGCCTCCTCGTCGTCGTTGCCGTATTTCGGCGCGTCCAGCAGCAGCTTCTGTACCGCTTCATAGCCTTCAAAGTTGCTGTCCAGCGCCGCCAGCAGCGTTTTGGCGTCGAGCTTCTTTTCGTCGAACACCCATTTTTTGATGGCCGTCAGGCTGTTGGCGGTGTTGACGTTGCCGTAGGTCTCCAACGTGCCGCCCAGGTAGCGGATGCCGCCGTCGAAGATGGCGCGCCCGCGCTCGATGCAGTCGTCGTACAGCAGCGACATATAGAGGAACGGCGTCTGCGCCGCCACTACCTCGTATTCGATCATCTGCTGGCGCGCCAGGATGCCGATGTAGTGGGCAAGCTGCTAAGCGCCATAGAACTCCTCAAAGGAGGAAAACTCCGCAAAATCGCCCAGGGCCAGGCCCCGCGCCTGCCCGTCGACGGCGTCGCGCCCATTGTGCATTGTCACTTCCAGCGCCTTCACCAGATTGATGATGCCGTTGGGGCTGCCGAAGCTGCGGTGGTCGATCACATACTCGCCGCAGCCCAGCGGCAGGTACTGCTCCGCGTCCCCGCGGGCCAGGCGGAAGGCCCGCTCCACCGCGGGCACGTTGACGTCGTCGTTGTACAGGATGGGGTACGTGCGCCCCTCGCCGATGCAGTCCAGCGCCTTTTCCATCAGCCGCGGGTCCTGCCCCTTGTAAAAGCGCAGGGTGAACTGCGGCTCCGGCTCCAGCACCGTGCGGCAGGCCTCGATGGCCAGCAGCGCCACCTGGTCGGCGTTCGCCTCGTTGCGCCGCCCCATGCCGCCCACGATCACGCGGCCATGGAACACGCTGGCCCGCGCGGCGATCAGCCGGAAGACCGCCTGCAGCACCGCCAGGCCCCGCGCCGGGGTGATGCGCCCTGCGGCCAGGTCGGCGGCGTAGAAATCGCCCAGATAGACGTCCATGCGGCCATGGTTCAGCGAGCCGCAGATGCGCGTGTACAAAAAGCTGAGCTGCGCGGCCTGCAAAAAGGTCTGGGGCGGGTCCACCGCCACCGCCTCCAGCACCTGGGCGCTCTCCGTCATGCCCTGCGCCCGGCAGGCCTGCGCATACCGGCGGCACACCCCAGTGAACAGGTCCAGCGCCCGCGCCATCGCCTCCATCAGGCGCACGGCCTTTTCATCCTGTTCGGCGGCGGCGCGGCGGCCCCTGGCCCGCACCTGCTCTTTCAGGCCGCCGATGCCCAAACGCAGCAGCTTGTCGTAATCGATATAAATGCCCACGGTGCGGTATAAGGGAAAGGCCACGTCGGGCACCTTGTAATAATCGTCGTCATAGGGCAGCGCCTGGGCGATGTCCTCCGGGAAGGCCTCGCGGATCTTGCGCCGCGTATTCTCCCCTTCCCAAAAGCGCCGCACCGCGCGCACCTGTTCCAGCTCTTCCCCGGTAAAATGCGCTTCCAGCGCGTCAAAGGCGTGCATGTCATAATTGAAGCACACGCCGCGCCCGCCCAGCGGCTCCGGGCTGAGGCCCACCTCCGGGTAATACAGGCGGCCTGCCAGCAGGTCGCCGGGCTGCGGGTCGTCGAAGATGTACGGCAGCATGACTTCCAGGCAGTTCACCTCGCGCTCCTCGATGGGCAGCCCCTCGCTGCGGCGGTAAGCGTCGGTGAAACGGATACTATAGTCCAAAACGGTCTTTGGGTCTCTCATAGGCTCCTCCTCAGATGTTTTTCCCAGCGGGCCGCGCTTTACGGCTCCGCGCTTTTCTTTCAGGGACACGGGCAGTCCAGGCGCGCCTGCCAGCGCGCGCGGTCCTCCTCCCCGGCGCAGGGCAGATCCGCCAGGGAATAAGACAATCCCAGCGCCCGCCACTTGCCGGCGCCGATGTTGTGGTACGGCATCACCTGCGCCCCCACGATCCCCGGCAGCGCGCGCTTGAGGCTGCGGATGGCCGCAAAATGGGCCTCGTTGTCGTTGACGCCGGGAATGATGGGACACCGCAGCAAAATGCGCGCTCCCGCCGCCGACAGGCGCCGCAGGTTTTCCAGGATCAGCGCGTTGTCAACGCCCGTGTACGCCTGGTGCACCGCCGGGTCCGTCACCTTGTAATCGTACAAAAACAGGTCCACCAGGGGCAGCAGCTCTTCATACAGCGTCCAAGGGGCCTGGCCGCAGGTGTCCAGGCAGACGTGCAGCCCTTCCTTTTTTGCCAGGTGCAATAATTCTTTGAGGAACTCCGGCTGGCTGGTGGGTTCCCCGCCCGAAAAGGTGACCCCGCCGCCGCTGTGCTCATAATACGCCTTGTCCCGCGCCGCCTCTCGGAGGACCGCCTGTGCGGAAGCGGAAAAGCCGATCACCTCCAGCGCCTGCGCCGGGCAGCGGGCGGCGCATTGCCCACAGCCCGTGCATCGCTCGTAATGCACGGTGTGGACGCCGTCCACCAGCTCGTGCACCCCCTGGGGGCACACCGCGGCGCACGCGCCGCACCGGGTACATTGTTCGCTGTGCCAGCTGAGCTGGGGCCGCGGGGAAAAAGCCTCCGGGTTATGGCACCACCGGCAGCGCAGCGGACAGCCCTTTAAAAAGACCGTCGTGCGGATGCCGGGGCCGTCGTCCAGGGAAAACCGCTGGATCTGAAATACCGTTCCGGTTGCGTCCATCTCAAAGCGCCTCCTCTGCGCGGCGGCCCGCGCCTGCCTGATTTTCTCTTTTGCGCGGTTGCTC
>CATXYA010000038.1 GCA_958403605.1 uncultured Oscillospiraceae bacterium | reverse complement strand
AAGGACATCGACATCATCGTGCCCGCCAAGACCGTGGGCGAGGCGGTGAAGCTGTTCGGCGAGGAGGACGACGTGGTGCACATCGCGGCCAACCGCCGCTTCGTGGTCTTTTCCACCCAGAGCTACACCGTCATCAGCCGCCTGATCGAGGGCGAGTTTTTGGATTACAAGCGCGTCATCCCCGAGGGCTACAAGACCCGCGTGGTGGTGGACGTGCGCGATTTCATCAACACCATCGAGCGCGCCAGCCTCATCATCACCGAGCGGCTGAAAAACCCGCTGCGCATCACGTTTGGCGGCAATATCACCGTGCGCTGCCAAACGGCCCTGGGCAAGGTGGTGGACGAGCTGCCCGCCGAGATCGAGGGCGAGCCGGTGGAGATCGGCTTCAACAACCGCTATCTGCTGGACGCGCTGCGCAATTCCCGCTGCGACAAGCTGGCCTTTGAGATCAGCGGCCCCTTGAGCCCGGTGAAGGTGCTGCCCGTGGACGGCGGCGATTTCCTCTTCCTGGTGCTGCCGGTGCGCTTTAAAAACGACTGATGGGAGAAGCTATGAACGTTTCCATCCACACGGAATTCATCAAATTGGACGCGCTGCTGAAATACGCGGGCCTGTGCGGCACGGGCGGCGAGGCGAAAAACGCCGTCGCGGACGGGCAGGTGCAGGTGAACGGCGCGGTGTGCACCATGCGCGGCAAAAAGCTGCGCCCCGGCGACGTGGTCTCCTTCGCCGGGCAGCAAGTGGAAGTGACGGGCGCGTGAACGTCCAGTCCCTCCGCGTGGCCGATTACCGCAACATCGCCGCGGCTGATTTTGCGCCCGCGCCGGAGCTGACCGTCATCTGCGGCCAGAACGGCCAGGGCAAGACAAACCTCCTGGAGGCCGTCTGGCTGCTCACGGGCTCCAAAAGCTTCCGGGGCGCCAAGGACGCCGAGCTCATCCGCGAGGGGCGGCCCTTCGCCGTGGTGGAGGGGCAGGTGCAGGGCTTCGGCAAGGACAGCGCCGTGCGCATCGCCATCGCGGGGCCGCAGGCCGAGCGCCGGGGCCGCACGGCCAAGGTGAACGGCGTCGAGTACGGCCGCGCCACCAACCTGGCGGGGCTGTTCACGGCGGTGGTGTTCGACCCCGGACACCTGACGCTGGTGAAGGGCAGCCCGGAAAAGCGCCGTAGCTTTCTGGACGCGGCGCTTTGCCAGCTGTATCCCGGCTACCTGTCGCTGCTGCGGCGGTACGCCCGCCAGGTGACGCAGAAAAACGCACTGCTGAAGGCCTACGGGCAGACGGCGGGCGCGGCGGACCTGCTGGAGGTCTTCGACGCCGCCCAGGCCGGGCTGGGCGAACAGATCACCCAAAAGCGGCGGGAATACCTGGCCCTGATTCTGGACGAGATCTGCGGCACCTACCGCGATATCTCCAGCGGGCGGGAGACTTTGGAAGTGGTGTACCGCCCCTCCTTCGGCGACGCCGGGCTGCTGGCGGCGCTGAAAGAGGCCCGCGGGCGCGACCTTGCCGCCGGCTTCTGCACCGCCGGGCCACACCGGGAGGATTTTTCCCTCATTCTGGACGGGCGCGAGGCCAAGGTGTACGCCAGCCAGGGCCAGCAGCGCAGCGCGGTGCTCAGACTCAAGCTGGCCGAGGCCGCGGGCGCCCAAAAGGTGACGGGCGAACATCCCGTCATGCTGCTGGACGATGTGTTGAGTGAACTGGACGAAACCAGGCAATCCTATCTATTGAGCCGCATGGCGCACCGCCAGACCATCGTGACGGCCTGCGACGAGGCGGCCTTTGCCCGCACGGACGGGAAGATCTACCGGATGGCGCAGGGCGTCTTATCCGAATGAGTGGAGGGAGCACATGTATCTGCATCTGGGCCAGGACGTCATCGTCCACACGCGGGAGATCCTGGGCATTTTCGACCTGGACACCGCCAGCCTCTCGAAGCACACGCGGGATTACCTGGCCCGGGCGGAAAAGGGGCGGCGCGTGGTCAACGTGTCGCTGGAGCTGCCCAAAAGCTTTATCGTCACCGGAGAGCGCGTCTACATCAGCCCGATCTCCGCGGCCACGCTGCTCAAGCGCAGCGGCTTTTTGAAGGAACAGTCTTTTGTCAAATAATTGAATTTGGGGTATTGCAATGTCTGAAAACAACGAAAACAAAGTACAGCACGAATATGACGGCAGCCAGATCCAGGTCCTGGAGGGTCTGGAGGCGGTCCGCAAGCGTCCGGGCATGTATATCGGCTCCACCGGGCCGCGCGGCCTGCACCATCTGGTGTATGAGATCGTGGACAACGCCATCGACGAGGCCCTGGCCGGCTTTTGTGACCACATCGAGGTCACCATCCTGCCGGGCGACTTGATCCGCGTGGTGGACAATGGCCGCGGCATCCCCGTGGACATCCAGCCCAAGCTGGGCATCCCGGCGGTGACGGTGGTGTACACCATCCTGCACGCGGGCGGCAAGTTCGGCGGAGACAACTCCGGCTACAAGGTGGCGGGCGGCCTGCACGGCGTGGGCGCCAGCGTGGTCAACGCGCTGTCCGAGTGGCTGGAGGTCACGGTGCGCCGCGATGGGCACGCCTATTACCAGCGCTTCCAACGCGGCGTGGCCGACGCGCCCCTGCAGGACCTGGGCCCCACCGGCGAGGCCACGGGCACCACGGTCACCTTCAAGCCCGACCCCCAGATCTTCGAGAGTTTGGAATATGATTACGAGATCCTCAACCGCCGTCTGCGGGAGGAGGCGTTCCTCAACGCGGGCGTGCGCATCACCCTGGCGGACGAGCGCCCGGAAAAAGAGAACAAGGAGAGCATGTGCTACGAGGGCGGCATCCGCAGCTTCGTGGAGTATATCCACGAGCAGAACAAGCTGGAGACGCTGCACCCCGAGGTCATCTACCTGAAGGGCCAGGCGGGCGACGCCATCGCCGAGGTGGCGCTGCAGTACAACGACAGCTTCAACGAGCGTCTGCACTCCTTTGCCAACAACGTGGAGACGCCGGACGGCGGCACCCACGAGGAGGGCTTCAAGACGGCCCTCACCCGCGTGTTCAACGATTTTGGCCGCGAGAAGGGCTATATCAAGGAGAAGGACGACAACCTCTCCGGCTCCGACGTGCGCGAGGGCCTGACGGCGGTCATCAGCGTCAAGCTGACGGACGCCCAGTTCGAGGGGCAGACCAAGGCAAAGCTGGGCAACACCGAGGTGCGCACCCTTGTCTCCGGCATGGTGTACGACAAGCTGAAGGAATTCTTTGAAGAGAACCCCGCGGTGGCCAAGTCCATTTACGAAAAGGCCATGCAGGCCGCCCGCGCCCGCGAGGCCGCCAAGCGCGCCCGCGAGCTGGTGCGCCGCAAATCGGCCCTGGAGACCAACCGCATGCCCGGCAAGCTGGCCGACTGCCGCGAGAAAGACCCCACCAAGACCGAAATTTATATCGTCGAGGGCGATTCCGCCGGCGGCAGCGCCAAGATGGGCCGGGATTCCAACATCCAGGCCATTTTGCCGCTGTGGGGCAAGATGCTCAACGTGGAAAAGGCCCGCATCGACAAGGTGTACGGCAACGACAAGCTGACGCCGGTGGTGACGGCCCTGGGCTGCGGCCTGGGCGATGACTTCGATCTGTCGAAGCTGCGCTACCACAAGGTGTTCATCATGGCCGATGCCGACGTGGACGGCAGCCACATCTGCACGCTGCTACTCACGTTCTTCTTCCGCTTCATGCGCCCGCTCATCGAGCACGGGCACGTGTATATCGCCCAGCCGCCGCTGTTCAAGCTGCAGAAGGGCAAGCAGGTGCGGTACGCGTTCAACGAGCCGGAGATGAGCCAGCTCTCCGCCGAGATGGGCCAGGGCACCAAGGTGAGCCGCTACAAGGGCCTGGGCGAAATGAACCCCGAGCAGCTGTGGGAGACCACCATGGACCCCAACAACCGCGTCATCGTGCAGATCACCATCGAGGACGCCATGAAGGCCGACGAGACGTTCACCATCCTGATGGGCGACAAGGTGGAGCCCCGCAAGGATTTCATCGAAGCCAACGCCCAGTACGCCAACCTCGATATTTGATAAGATTTAGGAGCATGCAAGCATGATTGAAAACAACATCACCGAGGGCACCCGGCTGATCGTCCGCGATATCCAGGATGAGATGGAGACCGCCTTTATCGATTACTCCATGTCCGTCATCACCGCCCGCGCCCTGCCGGATGTGCGCGACGGCCTCAAGCCCGTCCACCGCCGCATCCTGTACACCATGCACGAGCGCGGCAACGACCCCTACCATCCCACCCGCAAATCCGCCGACACGGTGGGCTCCGTGCTGGGCTCATACCACCCCCACGGTGACGTCTCCGTGTACGACGCCATGGTGCGCATGGCGCAGGACTTCAGCCTGCGCTACCCGCTGGTGGACGGCCAGGGCAACTTCGGCTCCGTGGACGGCGACCCCCCTGCCGCCTACCGTTACACCGAGGCCCGCCTGAGCAAGATGTCCATGGAGATGCTGCGGGAGATCGACAAGGACACCGTGGATTTCGTGCCCAACTTCGATGAGTCGAAGCTGGAGCCCAGCGTGCTGCCCAGCCGCCTGCCCAATCTGCTGGTCAACGGCTCCAACGGCATCGCCGTGGGCATGGCCACCAACATCCCGCCCCATAACCTGCGCGAGGTGGTGGACGGCCTCATCGCCCTCATCCATGAGCCGGAGATCGATCTGCCAGGCCTGATGGAGCACATCAAGGGGCCGGATTTCCCCACCGGCGGCATCATCATGGGCCGCGCGGGCATCCGCGCCGCCTACGCCACGGGCCGCGGCAAGATCACCCTGCGCGGCCGCGCCGAGATCGTGGAGCTGAAAAACGGCCGCTACCAAATCATCATCACCGAGATCCCCTACATGGTCAACAAGGCCCGCATGCTGGAAAATATCGCGGACCTGGCCAAGGAAAAGCGCATCGAGGGCATCGCGGACCTGAACGACGAGTCCAACCGCGAGGGCATGCGCGTGGTCATCGAGCTCAAGCGCGACGTCAATCCCCAGGTGATCCTCAACCAGCTGTACCGCTACACCCAACTGCAGGACACCGTGGGCGTCATCATGCTGGCGCTGGACAAGGGCGTGCCTAAGGTCATGACGCTGAAGGACATGCTGCAGAAGTACCTGGAATTCCAGGACGAAGTCATCCGCCGGCGCACCCAGTACGACCTCAAAAAAGCCCAGGAGCGCGCCCATATTTTAGAGGGCCTGCGCCGCGCCGTGGATATCGTGGACGAGATCATCGCCACCATCCGCGCCTGCAAGGGCGGCAAGGCCGAGGCCAAACAGGCCATCATGGACAAATTCGAGTTCGACGACCCGCAGGCCACGGCCATCGTCAACTTCCAGCTGGGCCAGCTGGCCGGCCTGGAAATTTTGAAGATCGAGAACGAATTGAACGACCTGCACGCCAAGATCAGCGAGTGGTCGGCCATTTTGGCCGACGACGCCAAGGTGCTGTCCATCGTGGAGGACGAATTGAACGCCGTGCGCGAGAAGTTCGGCGACGACCGGCGCACCGAGATCGCCCACGTGTCCGGCGAGGTGGATATCGAGGATCTGATCCCCGAGGAACAGTGCGTGTTCACCTACACCCACGCCGGATATATCAAGCGCCAGCCCGCGGACACCTACACGGCCCAGCGCCGGGGCGGGCGCGGCATCACGGCCCTCTCCCGCAAGGAGGAGGACTTTGTGGAGCGGCTCTTCCTGGCCTCCACCCATGACGACATTTTGTTCGTCACCGACCAGGGCCGGGTGTACCGCCTGCGCGGCTACCAGATCTACGAGGGCAGCCGCACCTCCCGCGGCACCAACATCGTCAACCTGCTGCCGCTGCAGGAGGGCGAGCAGGTGGCCAGTATGATGCGCGTCACCAAAGAGAACATCGAGACCGCGGAAAAGGACGGCGGCAGCTTCCTGACCATGGTCACGAAAAAGGGCATCATCAAGCGCACCACGCTGGCGGCTTATCAGAACATCCGCAAATCGGGCCTGCTGGCCATCAACCTCAACGAGGGCGACGCGCTGGCCTGGTCCCGCATCACCTCCGGCCAGGACGACCTCATCGTGGCCACGCGCAGCGGCCAGGCCATCCGCTTCCAGGAAAGCGACGCCCGCAGCGTGGGCCGCACGTCCATCGGCGTGCGTGCCATCCGCCTGATGGGCGACGACGAGGTGGTGGGCGTGGGCATCGTGCGCCCGGGCGCCTCCGTGCTCACCGTCACCGAGCACGGCAAGGGCCGCCGCACGCCGGAGGCCGATTACCGCGCCCAGTACCGCGGCGGCAAGGGCATCCGCAACTACGGCCCCAAGGACCGCGTGGCCGGCATCAAGATCCTGGACGAGGAAGACGACATCATCATGATCAGCCTCGAGGGCATCATCATCCGCATGCACGCCGAGGACATCAACCTGCAGAGCCGCTACGGCTCCGGCGTGCGCGTGATGCGCCTGGGCGAAAACGACCGGGTGGTCACCGTGGCCCGCACCGAGCGGGACGACAGCGAGGAAGTGGCGAAGCCCGAGGACGACGGCGAGGCCGAGCCCACCGCAGAGGAAGTGGCCGCGCTGGAAGCGCAGGAACAAGCCGCGGAAGAGTCCGACGGCGGGGAGGAATAAAAAACCATGATGCAGAATTGGAATGTGGACAAAGCGAAGCTGGAAAAACAGCAGGAAGAACTGAAAAGCCGCGTGCGCTTCTCCTACGTGGGCCACGGCCCCAAGGCCACGGGCCTGTTTTCCAAGGTGTTCAAGCGCAAGCCGGGCCTTTACGCCCGCTGCACCACCTGCGGCTACTATATGCCGCTGGACGGCAAGGGCGAGGAGAGCTGCATCTGCGGCAACCTGCACCGCACGGAGCACGACTTCAAGTTCGACCTGCCCGCCAGCGAGATCGAAATTTTCAAGGGCGCCGGCAAATAAAAGCAACAGGGGAGGGCCGGCGCCTTCCCCTGTTTTCAAAAGGGGCTGAACGTATTGCTGTCCCGAGAATCGGAACAATTTGTGGCCGCGCTGCAGCAGAGCGATCTGGCCGCCCTGCGCAGGGTGCCAAAGGCGGACCTGCACAACCACTTCGTCCTGGGGGGCAGCC
This sequence comes from uncultured Oscillospiraceae bacterium, assembly GCA_958403605.1. Classification (GTDB taxonomy): domain Bacteria; phylum Bacillota; class Clostridia; order Oscillospirales; family Ruminococcaceae; genus Ruthenibacterium. The sequence goes on along the minus strand of CATXYA010000038.1, from coordinate 1,796 downwards.
GGGCCTATCTTCAGCAAAAGACGGGCTGGGACATCCAGCCGCTGTCCCGGCCCCTGCACTCCATGGAGCAGATGCACCGCTGGGCGCAGGAGCACCTGGGCGCCCGGTTCGACAGCGGCCCCATGCGACGGCTGCTCATCGAGGCCGCTTTTGTGCAGGCCCGACAGGACGGCGTCTCGGTGCTGGAGATCGGGGAGGACGTGTGGGGGCTGAACGCCTATTTTCACGGAGATATCGGGGAACTGGCAGATGCCTTTTTCAGCGCGCGGGACCGCCTTGCCCCCGGGATCGAGCTGCGGCTGCAGATTGGCCTGTCGCGCCACTGCGGCATCGGTTATCTTCTCTCCTGCCTGGAGCCGTTTTGGGGCCGCAAAGAGTTCGTCTCTATCGACCTCTACGGGGACGAGGCGGCTCAGCCCATCGAAAACTTTGTGCCCATTTATCAGAAGGCGCGGGAAAACGGGCTGCGCTGCAAGGCCCACCTGGGCGAGTGGGGCACCGCGGAGGACGTGGTGCGGGGCGTGGAGGTGCTGGGCCTGGACGAGGTGCAGCACGGCATCGCCGCGGCTTCTTCCCCAAAAGCCATTACTTATCTGCGGGAGCACCGCATCCGCTTGAACGTGACGCCCACCAGCAATGTGCTGTTGGGCCGGGTGGCGCGCATGGCCAACCATCCCATCGCCCAGTTGTACCGCGCGGGGGTGGACGTGACCATCAATTCCGACGACGTGCTGATCTTCGGCAGCGACGTCTCCCGGGAGTACCTGGCGCTGTATGAAAGCGGCGCTCTGACGGCACAGGAGCTGGACAGCATCCGCCGCAATGGGCTGCGGCCCCTGGCGGCGCTGTCCTCTGAAAATTCAACGGACGGTGATGCGCACCCGTGATTCACCGGTCTGTATACTACGAGGTGTAATATGAAGGAAAATAAATACGACGACGCAGTCTTTTTTGAAAAATACGGCCAGATGTCCCGCTCCCAGCAGGGGCTGGCGGGCGCGGGCGAGTGGCCCACGCTGGAGCCGATGCTGCCCAGCTTTGCGGGCCAGCGCGTGCTGGACCTGGGCTGCGGCTACGGCTGGCACTGCCTGTACGCGGCGGACCACGGCGCGGTGTCCGTGCTGGGCGTGGACCTCTCGGAAAAGATGCTGGCGGTGGCCCGGGAAAAAAGCGCGGGCCTGCCCATCACCTACCGCCGCGCGGCCATGGAGGACGTGCAGGAGCCGGACGGCAGCTTCGATATCATCCTCTCCAGCCTGGCCTTCCACTACGTGGCCGATTACCCGGCCCTGGTGCGGGCGTGCTTCCGCATGCTGGCGCCGGGCGGCACGCTCATCTTCTCCTGCGAGCACCCGGTCTTCACCGCCGAGGGCAGCCAAAATTGGCTGTACGGCGAGGACGGCGCCATCCGCTGCTTCCCCGTGGACAATTATTACTACGAGGGCCGGCGCGACGCGCTGTTTTTGGGCGAGCACGTGACGAAGTACCACCGCACCCTCACCACCCTGCTGCGGGCCCTGCTGGCTGCGGGCTTTGTGGTGGCGGACGTGGCCGAGCCCATGCCGCCCCAGGAGCTGCTGGACCAGCCGGGCATGAAGGACGAAATGCGCCGCCCCATGATGATCATCATCAAGGCGGAAAAACCGTAAAGGGCAGGCCCCCTCGTTGCCGCCGCGTCCGGATTTTGAAGGGGACATTCGCCCCAGGCCCCATTTTGTGCGAAAGGGCAGGCGCGCAGGCGCCCCCTCATCCGTCCGGCGCGTTGCGCCGTCCACCTTCCCCCACCGGGGGAAGGC